>SKGN01000015.1 GCA_007117415.1 Bacilli bacterium
CTTAGGACTTAATTTTATTATACAATCGAGTGTTTTATTATCGCTACCACCTCTTGGCGGATCTAAAATAACAACATCTATGTTTTGTTTTAATAATGTAGGGATAATATTTTCTACTTTACCTAAGATAAATTCTACGTTTTGAATCTTGTTTAATTTAGCATTTTCATTAGCGAGAGAAATAGCTTCCTCTATAACTTCTATTCCAATTACCTGCTTTCCACTTTTTGCTAGCAATAAAGATATAATGCCTGTTCCGCAATATAAATCTAACGCTATTTCACGATTTGATAAATCTCCATACTCTAATATTTTATTAAAAAGATTTAGAGTTTGTTTACTGTTAACTTGAAAAAAAGTTTTAGAAGCTATTCTATAATTTAGATTTAACAATTCACCATTAATAAATCCACTACCATATACAATTTTATTATTTATAACAATTGTTTTTATCTCGGTCATATTACTAATTATATGTTCTATAAATTGTTTTTCTAATTTAAATTGAGACCCGATTAGTGAAATAATCATTTCATCTTTAATAAGACTATATTTTATTACCACCTCGTTAATTCCATTGTTTGGAAACTTAATAATGAACTCCCTAATCTTTTCTATTACTATGTTTATTTTATTATCACATAAAAAACATTTATTAATATCTATTAAAGTGTTACTCTTGTTTTTATGAAAACCAAGCTTGCATCCTTCTATTTTTAAAGTAACTTTATTGCGATAAAAATATGCTTCACTTGATATTATTTTTTTAATTTTATTATTCTTTAATCCGCCAATATGTTCAAGAGTTTGACTAACTTTATTTTGTTTAAATGTTAGTTGCGCTTGATAATCCTGATGCTGCAAATCGCAACCACCACATTCTCCATAATAAGGACAAGGCGGAGATATTCTCTCTTTAGAATATATATCATAATTAAGGAATCTTCCTCGTCCATAATTTTTATGGATTTCCGTTATAATAATATCTCCTTTATCTCCTATTAATCCACCGTCAATAAAAACAACAAAATCCTCTATTTTGCAAATACCATTGCCTTCGTTTTCCTGTCCCAATATTATTACATTATATATATCATCTACTTTTATACCTGTCATAATATTCCACCATTCTAATTACAAGAAAGTCTATTAATAAAAGTATATCATATTTAATTGGCAAGAAAAAAGCATTTCATTTGAAACGCTTTAAATCATCATTAATTCTGCTTCTTTAACTTTGAATTTTTCATCCACTTTTTTATTATAGTTATTAATTAATTCTTGAACTTCTTCCGTTCCGCTAGCAATCTCATCTTCAGTCATATCAGCATTTTTTATATTTGTATTAGCTTCTTGTCTTATATTTCTAAGGGCTATTTTACATTCTTCCGCAATTGCTTTTACTTGCTTAACAAACTCAATTCTTCTTTCTTCTGTTAAAGCCGGTATATTAATCATTACGGTTTCACCATTGTTATTAGGGGTAACGCCAAGATTAGCCTCAAATATAGCTTTTTCAATACTGCCAATTGAGTTTTTATCAAAAGGTTTAATTGATAGTGTTCTTGCTTCAGGTACCGAGATAGTCGCTAATTGGATTAACGGGGTGTCAACCCCATAATATGATACTTTAACGCCATCTAGCATAGCAGGATTAGCTCTTCCCGCTCTAACATTAACCATTTTTTTATCCATTGCCTCAATTGCTTTATCCATCTTTTCAATTGTAGAAATAATAATTTCTTCCATTTTTATCCTCCTTATTTTTGAATAGAAAAAGGCTTAAAAAGCCTCATGGTGACAATATCATTCACTAATTATTCATTTGATTCATTACTTCTTCAGCAAAATTATCTTCTCTTTTTTCTAATCCTTCTCCTACTTCATAACGAATCATTCTCTTAATATTACCGTTATTATTCTTTATATAAGTACCAACAGCAATATCTCCATCCTTCACAAATGGTTGTTCATCAAGACAAACTTCTTTATAATATTTATTGATTCTTCCCGCTACCATTTTTTCAGCAATATCAGCCGGTTTACCTTCATTAATAGCTTGTTCTTTAATGATTTCTTGTTCCTTAAGAACAACATCACTCGGAACATCATTACGGTTAATATAAAGAGGTTTCATAGCGGCAACATGCATTGCTACATCTTTAGCCACTTCTTCATTAACATTTTCTATTTCAACTAAAGTGGCAATTTTACCTCCCATATGAATATAACTACCAAAGGTACTATTATCATTTTTAGTTAATTTTTCAAATCTTCTAAAACTTAATTTTTCACCTATCTTAGCTGTTTTAGCTACCATAACATCTTCTAAAGTACCCTCTTCAGTTTTTAATAATAACGCTTCTTCAACGGTGCTAACATTGTTTTTCGCTAAAATATCTAAGATAAGTTTAATCAAATCTCTAAATTCTTCATTCTTAGCTACAAAGTCTGTTTCTGAGTTAATTTCCACAATAACAGCGCCACTTTCAGAAATAAGAATATTAGCTAAACCTTCTGCTGCTATACGATCAGCCTTCTTAGCCGCTTTAGAAATCCCTTTTTCTCTTAACCAATCAATAGCTTTTTCAATATCGCCTTGAACTTCTTCTAACGCTTTTTTACAATCTAACATTCCAGCCCCTGTAATTTCACGCAATTCTTTAACCATATTGGCTGTAATCATATTATTCCTCCTTAAGTTTATTTTAGCAATGCAATTAATTCTTCTTTTTTTAATTTAGAGTATCCTTCTAGACCTCTTTCTTTTGCTACTTCTTTTTATTTAACAACTGTTAAAGAAGATAAATCTTCTTTATTTGCTTCTTTTTTAGATGTTTTTTTAGTTTGCTGTTCCTCTTCTTTTGCTAAAGATACCTCTTCTTTAGTCTTAAATAAATCCTCTTCGTTTATTTCGGTTTTTTTCAACACTTCTTCTTGAGCTGGTTCTTCAATTTGTTTTTTTTCTTCTTTTTTAGTTACTTTATTTTTATCTTCGTCAGTTAAAAAGTCAACCATTTCCCCGCCTGTTGCTTCTGTAATCGCATTAGCAAGTACTCCTAAAATTAATTTAACTGATCTTATCGCGTCATCATTAGCTGGAATTGGATAATCCACATCATCAGGATCGCAATTAGTATCTACAATTCCAAAAACAGGAATATTTAATTTCCTAGCCTCTCTTATAGCGTTAATTTCTTTTCTAGGATCAACAATAATCATAGCGTCAGGTATTTTTTTCATTTCGCGAATACCCGCCAAATTACGTTCTAATTTTTCATATTCTTTTTTAATATTAATTACTTCTTTTTTGGGTAACACTTCGAAAACACCATCTTTTTCCATGTTTTCTATCTCTACCATTCTACCTATTCTTTTTCTAATCGTTTTGAAATTGGTTAAAGTTCCTCCTAACCAACGTTCAACAACGTAATACATTTTAGAACGTATCGCCTCTTCTTTTGATGCTTCTTGAGCTTGTTTTTTAGTACCAACAAATAAAACTTTTCCGCCAGCTTTAGCAATCTCGTTTAAAACCTTGTACGATTCTTCTATTTTCCTTACTGTTTTTTGTAAATCGATAATATAAATATCATCTCTTGCTGTAAAAATATACTCTTTCATTTTAGGATTCCATCTTTTAGTCTGATGACCAAAGTGAACCCCAGCTTCAAGCAAATAAGTCATTGAAACTACTGTCATTTAAATTCCTCCTTTTGTTTTTTCTTCCGAACATTTCAACTTTGAACATCACCAGGGTTGGCACTAGATATTCAAATCCATGTCGTGTTTATTTGATTTTAAAAAAATCATTATTGATTATAACATATATAAATTAGTATATACAAGTATTTTATGCTAAATTAGAGAAAATCATAATTAAAAATTCCCTTAAATTATAATTTGAGAGGATTAAAATCTATTTCGATACTTACTTTAGAATTATTTTCGTAATGACTAATAACTTTTTTTAATTCTTGATCTAATTCTTTTTTAGTTCGATATTTAATTAAACATTGAAAGCGATAGGTATTTTTAATTTTACTTAAAGAAGATACACTAGGGCCTAAAATTTGGTTATTACTTAATTTTTTTCTTAAATAGGAACTTATTTTAGAGGATTCTTTTAGTCCTTCGTTATAATCTTTAGCTAACACCCTTATTAAGGCGATAAAACAATAAGGAGGATAATTTAGTTTTTTTCTAATAATCATTTCTCGTTTATAAAATCCTATATAATCATGATTTTTAGCCGTTTGAATAACATAATGATCCGGATTAAAGGTTTGAATTATAACCTCTCCTTCTTCATTACTTCTACCTGATCTGCCAGCCACTTGACTTAAAAGTTGAAAGGTATTCTCTCCACTCCTAAAATCAGGAATAGATAAACTCATATCTCCGTTTATAACACCTACTAAAGTTACTTTGGAAAAATCAAGACCTTTAGCTATCATCTGAGTACCTAATAACAAATCATATTTATGGTGATTAAAATCATTAATAATTTTATCGTGAGATCCTTTTTTATTAGTAGTATCTGAATCCATTCTTACTATTTTTATATCATCAAAAAGCTCTTTTAATTTTTCTTCAACTTTTTGGGTTCCAATTCCAAAAATCTTCATTTCTCCTTTAGAACATTTAGAACATTCTAGTTTCTTTTTATCAGCATAACCACAATAATGACACCTCATAGTTTCATTAGTTTTATGATAAGTTAACGTAATATCACAGTTTTGACATTTATGAACATAACCACAATCACGACAAATAACATAATTAGCGTAACCTCTTCGGTTTAATAAAATCATTATTTGTTCTTGATTATTTAATTTCTCTTTAATCTTAGCAATTAAAATATCAGAAAATAATGTATTCCCTTTTTTAATACTCTCTTTCATATCAATAATCGTAACTTCAGGCATAGGTTTTTGATTTATTCTTTCTTTTAACTCAAGTAATTTATAAATCCCTTTTCTGGCTCTAGCATAGGTTTCTAAAGAAGGGGTTGCACTACCTAATATTATTTTAGCATTATGTTTTTTAGCTCTAAAAATAGCTATATCTAAAGTATGATAACGGGGATTGTTTTCTTGTTTATACGTTCCTTCTTGTTCTTCATCAATAACGATAATACCAATATTAATAATTGGTGCAAAAATAGCGCTTCTAGCTCCTATTACAATTGATACTTCCTTTCTTACTATTTTGCGCCACTCATCATATTTTTCCCCATCACTAAGCGCACTATGAAGAACCGCTATTTTTTTACCAAACCTATTTTTAAATTGATTTATTAATTGGGTAGTTAAAGATATTTCTGGCACTAAAATTAAGGCTGTTTTATTCTCGTTAAGCGCCTCTTTTATAATATTCATATATATTTCTGTTTTCCCTGAACCAGTAACTCCGTGTATCAAAAAAATGCTATCTTGCTTATTGTTTATTATTTCGTTTATTGCATTCTGCTGATTTTTAGTTAATTCTATATTCGATTCCTTTTTTGAGAAATTTTCATCAAGCCGATAATACTCTTTTGCTACTTCTTTAACTAAACCCTGTTTAATTAAATTTAATAAAGGGGAACCATTAATATTAGTTTTCTTAATTTTTTTATTATTTAATAATTTTATTAATATTTCATTTTGTTTTTGGTAGGGGTTAGAATTAATAAAATCATTAATTTCTTTAACCGATTTAGCTATAATAATATAATTTTCCGTTTTAGGATTTACTTTAACCCTTGTTTTAGCCTTTAATCCAACTGGTAACATCGTTTGATAACAGCTAATAAGAGGGGCTAAATAATGGTCACTCATATATCTACCTAGTTCTATCATTTCATTATTTAAAACTGGTTCTTCATCAATAACATCAATTACCGATTTTAATTCGTAATCATATTTTTTTTCTTCAGTTAATATCTCTAAAATAAAACCCTCTAATTGTCTTTTTCCAAAAGGCACCAAAACCCGAATACCTATTTTGATTTTATCTTTAATTATATTGGGTACTAAATAAGTAAACATCTGATTGTGTTTATTAACAGTTGTCTCTACTAAAACATTAACAATCATATGATCACATCCTCTAATTTGATTATATCAAAAAATCCTCATACTATAAATGGTACGAGGATTCTTTTGTTATTTAATTAAAATATCACCAGTCATTTCTTTAGGAATATCTATCTTCATTATCTTTAATATGGTTGGGGCGATATCACCTAATTTGCCATTTTTTAACGAATAATTTTTATTACAAACAATAAACGGAACTTTATTTGTGGTATGGGAAGTAACCATTTTATTATCTTTATCTAACATATATTCACAGTTACCGTGATCTGCCGTTATAATTAATAACCCTTCTTTTTCTTTTATTTTTTCATATATCCTTCCCAAATTTTTATCGATAACTTCAACCGCTTTTATTGCCGCCTCAATATTACCAGTATGACCTACCATATCTAAATTAGCATAATTTAATATTATTAAATCATGTTTACCACTATCAATTTCCGCTAATAATTTATCAGTAACTTCATAGGCACTCATTTCTGGTTTTAAATCATAAGTAGCAACTTTAGGAGATTCAATTAATATCCTAGAACATCCATCTAAAGCCAGTTCTTTACCACCATCAAAGAAATAAGTAACATGGGCATACTTTTCCGTTTCCGCTATGCGAAGTTGTTTATATGATAAATTAGATAGATAAATCCCTAATGTATTATGTAATTCTTCTAGTTTAAAAGCATAATCCCCAATTATTGATTCAGCACAAGGCATTAGTGAGACTAATTTTATATTATTAAGCTTTTTACTAACAAAATCTTTAAAATCAGGATTAGTCAACGCCGTTAAAATTTGCGTAGCTCGATCAGGTCTAAAATTAGCAAAAATAATGCCATCATTATCCTCTATTATTCCTTCTTGATCAAAAACACTAGGAATAATAAATTCATCAGTTTTACCATTATGATAACTTTGATCAAACAATTCTTTAACACTTTTATATTCTTTCCCAATTCCATTAACCATAGCGTCGTAGGCTAACTTAGTTCGATCCCATCTTTTATCACGATCCATTGCATAATATCTTCCTGAAACAGTGGCAATTTTACCAAGATTTAGACTATTAATATTCTCTGCTAAAACTTGATAATATTCATACCCCTTATCAGGATAAGTATCCCTACCATCTGTAATAACATGAAAATACATTTTTTTAATATTATTTTTTTTTGCCATCTTAAGCATAGCTAAGATATGATAAAGATGAGAATGCACCCCACCATCACTTAATAACCCTATAACATGAAGTTTAGTGTTATTTTGATTGACATGATCAATAACCCCTAATAATTTTTGATTTTCATATATAGATTCATCTACTATAGCTTCATTTATTAGTTCTAAAGGTTGATAAACAACTCTTCCTGCACCAATATTAAGGTGTCCTACTTCACTATTGCCCATTTGTCCTTCAGGTAAGCCGACATCCTTACCACTAGCCTCTAAATAACTAATTGGATATTCGTTCATTAAATAATCAAAAAAAGGTTTGTCAGCCTGATTAAAGGCATTACCATGGTCTTCTTCTCTTATCCCAACCCCATCTACAATAGCTAATACAATTGGTTTCATATGATCACTTCCTTAATATAATTATATAGCCCGTTTATTTTACGTTTTATTACTTTATTATAGCATGTCCATATTGTTGAGTCTACCCAAAAAAAAAGCAATTATTTATATTTTTTTACTATTACATAAAAAAACAGATAACTATTATACCTGTTCATATATTTCTCATATCTCTAAATTTCATTATTAACTAGCTACTTTATAACGCTCTAATCTAAGTTTATCGGCTACAGTAACAATGAATTCTGAATTAGTAGGTTTAGCTTTATCTATATCGACACTATGACCAAAAATGTCTTCCATTAACTTCCAGTCTCCTCGATTCCAACTTACCTCTATTGCATGCCTTATTGCTCTTTCAACTCTAGATACAGTAGTATCATATTTAATAGCAATTTCTGGATACAATTCTTTTGTAATTCCCCCTATAATATTTGGTTTTTCATATAACATTATAATTCCTTCTCTTATATATTGATATCCCTTAATATGAGAAGGAACACCTAATTCATGAAGTAATTTAGTAACGGAAATTTGTAAGTTATTATGATATAAATTAATTATTTTTCCACTTTGATTTTGTTTGCTTATACATTCGATTATTCTTTTTTCTAAATCTACTAGTTCAAATGGTTTTAATATAAAGTAATCGACATTATATTCTGAAACTCTTCTTATCATATCCTCCGCATTATATGAGGTTGAAATAATAACTGGTTTATTAATCTTTTTCTTTTTCATTTCTTCTAAAACATAAATTCCATCTTTATTAGGCATTATTAAATCTAACACTAAAACATCAAAATTATCTTTATTTTCTTCTATTTTTTTTACCGCCTCTACTCCATCATAAGCATACATCACAATATCAATCCTTAAATGACTACTAAAGTACTCCTTAATCATACCAACTAAATTTTCATTATCATCTACCATTAACACTTTAATTTCTTTCATTTTCTTCCTCCACTCTTATTATCTAATTTGATTATAGAGAATGCCTATAGCGTATTTTGTCGAAAAAGATTTGATATAAAAAGGATGTAATAATTACATCCTTTTTATCATATTTAATCATTTTCGATTAGTTCTATCATTTTAATAAAATACTCTGGATCAAGTGATGAGGACCCTATAAGGAGGCCATCCACATTATTAATTCTTAAAATATCTTTTATATTGGTTTTATTAACACTGCCCCCGTATAAGGTTTTTATTTTTATATTATATTTTTGCTCAACTGTTTTTTTAATATAGGTGACACTATCCTTTATATCTTGATCAGATGGTGTTTTTCCGGTACCTATTGCCCATACTGGTTCGTAAGCAATGGTTATATCATTCATTTCTTCTTCAGCAATGTTTTTAAGGGCAGTTAACAACTGATTTTTTAACACTGTATAAGTTTTTTTTAACTGTTTTTCTTCTAAGGTTTCTCCTATACATAAAATTGGTTTTAGATTTTGTTTTAGTAGTGCTTTTAGTTTTTGATTAATTAATAAATCATCTTCCTTAAAATGAATTCTTCGCTCAGAGTGACCAATGATTACATAAGAAACACCTAACGATTTTAATTGAGAGGGTGATACTTCACCAGTATAAGAGCCCTTCTCTAAATAAAAAGCATTTTGAGCTCCTAAATCAAAGTTCGTACTTCTAACCATGTATAAAAAAATATTTGAAGGACATATTACCACTTTAAAAATATCACTAATTTTATTATTAATAGTATTTAAATAACGATCCATTTCCTCTATCGTTAAATTCATTTTATGATTAGCAACAATCATTTTTTTCATATCCCAAACCTCCTCTTTATTCTATCAAAAAAAGTAACTTTTCTTCCTTTATAATTATCAATGGCAATTTTATAAACATCTAAAATCTTATTAGCGTAATTAGAAGAAGAATGATCATTTGAGCTTATCCTAGCTTGTTTAGATAACCTCTGTAATTTAGATTTATTAGAAAATAAATCTAAAATTATATTACGATACTCTTTTTTGGTTTCATACATATACCCATTTAGATCATCAACAATAATATTAGAGAAACTTTCGTCCTTAATACATACAACCGGAACAGAAGCCGCTAACGATTCAATGACTGTTAATCCTTGTGTTTCTGATTTTGAGGCTGTCACTGATATGTTTGCCATTTGATAATAATAAGGCATATCAATTAAAGGTATTTTACCCGTAAAAACAATATTGTTTTGGCAATCTTTTTTAATGGCTAATTGTTTTAATTTTTCTTGATCCGGACCATCTCCTACAATAATTAATTTAATATTATTATACTTTTTAACTAATGATCTTTGAGCTTCTATTAGATATTCTATATTTTTTTCACTAGAAAGCCTACCTACAAAAAGAAGCACAAAATCTTTACGATTAATATTTAATTTTTGTTTTAAATCATAGATTTCCTTTTTATCAAATTTTTCGCGATAAAAACTTTCTACTTCTATTCCAGTAGGAACTATATATATATTACGCTCAACTTTATATTTTTCCTTAAATAAATCATAAGTTTTTTTAGTGGGGACTACTAATTCTGATATAGTTTGATCACAATAAAATAAAGTGAAAAATTTAACTACCCTTTGACTAACTCCACTAAAATAGCCTTTAGTTATATAATTTATATAATCTTCATACATCGTGTGATAGGTATGCACTAACGGTATGTTAAATTGTTTGGAAATAATCCTTGCGTATGTACCTATACTAAATTCGGTGTGACAATGAATGACATCTAGCTTTAATCGCTTTATTCTTCTGGTCGCTTTAATAGGATAGATACCGCTTAAACGATAATCATATAACCCTACAGGAAGACCAGGAATTCTAATTAATTTACCATTCTCTTCAAATTTATAAGAAGTCTTTTCATTATTTATAGTGATAACATAAACTTCGTGTCCTTTTTTTTCAAGGGCTTTTTTAAGCATTAAAACACTAGTTGATACTCCATTTATAAAGGGAGGATAAGTATCACTAAATAATCCTATTCTCATCAATACTTTCCTTTCATATTAATTATCTTTATTTATCATTTATAATTGCTATACCAGGTAATTCTTTTCCTTCAAGCAATTCAAGCGATGCTCCACCACCAGTTGAAATATAATCAACTTTATCTTTATAGCCAAATTTAATAACCGCACTAGCAGTATCGCCGCCACCAATAATAGTTTTTCCTTTAACGCCGCCTAATATTTCACATATTTTTCTTGTTCCGGTACTAAATTTATCTATTTCAAAGACACCTAAAGGACCATTCCATATAATCGTGTTAGCATCTAACAAATTTTTACGAAAATTATTTAGGGTTTGAATACCAATATCCATTCCTATTTCATTTTGGCTTATATCACTTATACTTGTTAATCTTGAAGTAGTATTAGGTATAAATGAAGTTCCCGTAACAACATCGACTGGTAAAATAATTTTATCTTTATTTTCTTCATATATATTTTTACAAAATTCTATACTTTCTTCATCGACTAGAGAACTACCCACATTATAACCCAAGGCTTTTAAGAAAGTAAAACACATTCCGCCTCCTATTAAAATATAATCGGCAATAGTAACAATATTTTTAATAACTCCAAGCTTATCACTTACCTTAGCCCCTCCCAAAATAATTACAAATGGACGCTTAGGATTGCTTATTGAATCATATAAAAATTTTATTTCTTTATTAACTAAGAATCCCACTCCACTAGGAAGATAAGTCGCTATACCAACATTTGAAGCATGAGCGCGGTGACAAGTTCCAAAAGCATCATTAATAAATATATCGCCTAGAGATGCCCAATATTTACCTAATGATTCATCATTAGAACTTTCTTTTTTGCCATCAATATCTTCATATCGCGTATTTTGAAGCATAATTGCTTCCCCATTTTTCATATTAGCTATAGCCGTTTCAACTTCTATGCCTCTTGTATAAGGTATAAATTTAACTTCTCTTTTTAAAATTTCTACTAATTTAGAACAAACTATTTCTAAATTATTTTTGCTTTTATCTTCTTCCGTTTTTACCCTGCCTAAATGAGACATTATAATTACTTTTGCTCCGGCATCCATCGCAAATTTAATTGTTTCAATACTTTCTTTTATTCGATTATCATTCGTAATAACGTCATTTTCAATCGGTACATTTAAATCACTTCTAATAATAACCCTTTTTCCTGTTAATTTATAATCAACAATTGTTTTTTTCATAAATCCTCCTTATATGCTATATATAGTATAGCATGGAAAAAAACAAAAGTGAATAATTATCTTTTGTTTGATATTAAGACTAAAAATAACACATGAATATCGAATATTCATGTGTTTAAACCTTATTATTTATTTATTTGAATTATATATTTTGCTAATTTAACCATTTGAGCACTATAACCCATTTCATTATCATACCATCCTAAAACTTTTACTAATTGACCACTTTCTGTATCTAAAACGTTAGTTGATAAACCATCTACTAACGCTCCATAATGAGTTCCAATGATATCACTAGATACTACTGGGTCTTCAGTATACTCTAATGTTTCATTAATACTATTTTTAAACGCATTATTAATATCTTCTTTACTTACTTCTTTTCCTAGTTCTAAAACTAAATCAACCGCTGAACCATTATGAACCGGAACTCTTAAGGCCGTTCCATCTAGTTTGCCATCTAAATTAGGGATTACTAACCCCACTGCACTAGCTGCCCCTGTTGACGTAGGAACGATATTAGATGCAGCAGTTCTACCTCTTCTAGAATAGATACCTTTATTATGAGCTACATCCAAGGTAACTTGATCATTAGTATAAGCATGAACGGTAGTCATAAACCCTTTTTTTATTTCAAAGTTATCATCTAATACTTTTAATATCGGCGCTAAACAGTTAGTCGTACAACTAGCAGCTGATATAATTTCTTCTTCTCCTGTTAAATCTTGATGATTAACATTATAAACAATCGTTTTAAGATCTTTTCCAGCTGGCGCTGATATAATTACTTTTTTTGCTCCAGCTTTTATATGGGCAGATGCCTTTTCTTTGGAAGTAAATACTCCAGAACATTCAAAAACAATATCAACCCCTAATTCTTTTAAAGGCAAATTAGAAGGATCTCTTTCCGCTAAAACCTTTACTTTTTTATCACCAATTATAATATTTTCGTCATCAACGCTTATAGCATCCTCTTTATATCTTCCGTGAACTGTATCATATTTTAACAAGTAGGCTAAATCTTCGGCCTTACTAACATCATTAATCGCTACTATTTCAAAAGTAGGATCATCATCCATTATCCTAAACACTAATCTTCCTATTCTACCAAATCCATTTATTGCAACTTTTATTGCCATTCTATCATCTCCTATTCTTTAAAATAACTATCACCAATAAATTCTCTTAGTATTGAATCTAATGGTATTCCTGAACTGGTAATTGGTAATATGTTTCTAAGTAAATTAATAAGCCTTATCGCTTCTCCATAATTAGGGTCACTCTCTTCTACTGAAAAAAGCAAAGGTTCTCCATATAATCTTAAAACGCCTAATTCATATATTAAAGAAGTATTAAACACAATGTCAGCCTCATCTTGATAAGGAAATACATGTTCCTCTTCACCTATACGAACCTTTTTCCACGTAGATAATGTTTTTGATGCATCATAGCCTCTAGTATTATAATCTCTAATCAACCTCCTTAATAATCTATTATCAGTTGTACTGATTCGATTATGATTATCAATATTTAAACTAGTTAAGGGTGATAAATATATTTTATACTTATTTTCTCTCTTTACTTTAGATGTTAATTCTTCATTTAAAGCGTGTAATCCTTCTATAATTAGTATATCATTTTCCATTATTCTTAATCTTCTATTTTTATATTCTGTTTTTCCTAAAATAAAATTATATTCCGGTAATAATACTTCTTCAAAATTCAATAACTTATTTAGCTGATCGTTAAACAAGTCTAAATTAACGGCATTAAGTGATTCAAAATCAAATTCACCCTTTTCATTCTTAGGGGTTTTGTCACGATCTAGAAAATAGTCATCAATCGAAATATAATGCGGATTTTTACCTAAACTTTGCAAATACAAAGATAATTTTTTGGAAGTGGTCGTTTTTCCTGAAGAAGAAGGACCCGCTATTAAAACTATTTTTATATTCTTATTACGGTTAATTTCCTTAGCAATATCATATAATCTGTTGTTTTGTTCCACTTCACTTAAATATATTAAGTTCTTAATGTCACCAGAAGAAATTTTCTTATTTAAATCTGTAAGACTTTTGGTATTAATAGTTTCACTCCACTTATGATACCTTCTAAATTCTGAAAAAAGTTTTTTTCTTTCAACATAATCCGCTATTTCCGAATTGATAAAAAGATTGGGATATCTAACGACAATTCCATTAGGGTTAACATACGTTAATTTAAATAAATTTAAAAAGGATGTATTCAAAGGCATTTCGCCATAAAAATAATCATACATATTATCTAACTTATATAAATTAACATACGTATTACTAATATATTTTAAGACAGCCGCTTTATCATATTGTTTATTAGTTTCAAAATAATTAATAGCATCTAATCTTAATACACTTAATCTTTCAAAAGGAAGATTGTCAGCCGCTATTTTTTTCATTCTTTCTTCTATTTTAATAACATCGCTTTCCGTTATGATCTTTTCATCGCTTAAAACCTCAGTATATATTCCCCTATCAATTGAGTGTTCAATTTTTACCTCGCTGTTTAAAACTTCTTTGACAGCTTTAATATAAATATATATTAACCCTCTTTCATAGGCTCTGTTTCCGTCTAATGATGTAACATCAAAAAAATTAATAACGCCATCACGATCAACTTTGGTATTTAAACTTAATATTTTCCCATTTATAGAACCAACTAAAATTGGATATTTATATTGAGATTTAAAATCATTACTAATTTGTAATAAAGTAACATCCTTGGGATATGGATGAATAGTATCCTTGTACGTAATTTTGACTGTAAACATAATTCACCTCTATTTTCATACATTATATTTTATCAAACGTTTCGTATTTTGTCATAAAACAACTGGTATATTTTACATATTATTTACTAAATATATAAAAGAAAGGAAAATATGCGTATGATTCCAATGGTTATTGAAAAAACGAATACTGGGGAAAAAGTATTTGATTTGTATTCTAGATTACTAGAAGATAGGATTATCTTATTATGCGGAGAAATAAATGATAGTCTATCTAATAGTATCGTAGCTCAGTTATTATATTTAGATAGTTTAAATAATGACGATATTCAATTATATATTAATTCAATTGGAGGGTCAATAACAGCCGGGATGGCTATATATGACACTATGAACCATGTTAAAAGTAATGTTTCTACCATTTGTGTTGGTATCGCCGCATCAATGGGGGCTTTTTTATTATCTAGCGGCGAAAAAGAGAAGAGATATACTCTTCCTAATGCTGAAATATTAATTCATCAACCCCTAGGAGGGGTTCAAGGTCAGGCCACTGAAATAAAAATAGCGGCTGAACATATTCTTAAAATCAAAGAAAAACTTAATCATATATTAGCCAAAAATACTGGTAAAAAAATAGAAGAAATCGAAAAAGATACAGAAAGAGATTATTTTATGAGCGCTGAAGAAGCCTTAACATATGGTATTATTGATAAAATATTATAAAAAAATCCCTACTGGGATTCTTAATTTTAATAATCACTTAATGCTCTTAGATAAGGATACCCATTGTTAATTTCAGGACTTATGGCCCAAACATCTTCAAAATCCCAATCAACATATGTATTAATATTTTTCATTTCAGATGTTGTTTTCCCTTCTCCGCCTCCAGGAGATATAGCTAAAAAAGAGGTTTGTGTGTCCCAATAAGAATTAGTAACTTCTGGCGTGTCCCATAAAGATCCAATTAATCCTCCGAAGTTGCTGGGACCAGTTTCAGTCGTTATAGCGACAGTGGAATAAGAGTTTTTTACTATGCCGTTGCTTCCTCCAGTCAATCCTCCCATAAAAGTTTTAGCGTGAATTTGCCCAGTAGCATAACAATCTTCAATTAAACCACTATCATTCCAGCCCGCTATACCACCAATACCTTGATATCCTCCGTTTATTTCAACGTGAGCAGATGATCTAATAATTTCGCCTAAGTTCCAACCGGTTATACCACCGAAAGTATCATATGCCTCAGGCTGGAAAACAACTGTTGCTTTAGTATTTATTATACTTCCATAATTTATTCCGGCTATACCCCCCGTAAACATTAATTTATGACCAAGTAATTGAAGTTTACACTACTATTAAGAATATTTCCCTCTGGTTCATTAACATATACAATTCCACCCATTAAACCTGTATAATTAACAGTTGAAAATAGTTCCCCTTGGATATGAACATTAGATATTTCTCCTTCGTTATATATAGCGATACTACCCATGTCATATAATGAGGTTATATCAATATTATTCATTACTAAATTTGTAACTATACCATTAATACCAATAGTATGAAAAAGAGCATTATCCCCAGCGTTATTATTTATATAGAAATTATTTATATAGTGATTAAAGGCATTATAAATTCCAACAAATTTAGCAGAAGAACTACCAATTGTAATCCATCCTTCACCCTCTAAACTCAAATCAATATCTACTACTTGAACATATTTTTTATCTAATCCGCCTTCATATTGATCAACCCAATCTGTTCCTGTTCCAAAAGTATTTACCGTTTCATTTCTAATGTTATTTAAGTCTTCATAGCTAGCAATAGGAATATATCCTTCCTCTATTAAATCCGCTATTGTTATCGGGAGCGCTGGACATAAGCCCTCACCTTTCTTTTCTACTATTATATTATTATGTGTTCCGCAAGCTACTAATCCGGTCCATTTATTTTTGCCGGAAATTAAAATAAAAGGATTATTATTTTCATCTACCGTTATAATAACAATTTCATAATTACTATCATCTACATTTAATTCTGATTTTATATTATCTTGATTAATCTGACTGGCATCATATTCATAATGTTCCAAAATTTTATCATGAAGTGACTTAATTATCATTTGAGTATCTATTTTAAAAGCACTTTTTGTTGTTTGATTCATTAAATTGCCGACAATTGGAACGGATATCGCTAATATCAGTGATAAAACAACAATTACTGATAATAATTCGACTAAGGTAAATCCTTTTTCTTTCATATTCCTTCTCCTTACAGCTTATCATATAACTATAAAAATAATAACATTAAACATGTAAAAAATCAATCATATTACTCTAGAGAAATCAATTATATTACAAAGTATATTAAGTATTATACATATAATTAAGTTTACATATACTTAATTATATTATACAATATAATTATTAAAGGACGTGAAACAATGAAAAAAATTATGCTAACAGGAGACAGACCTACCGGAAAATTACATTTAGGTCATTATATAGGGAGTTTAAAAAATAGAATTAATTTACAAGAAGAGTGCGAAAGTATTTTTATTATTGCTGATCTTCATATGTTAACTACTAAAAACACTAAAGAAGATATAATTAAATCAAAAGAAAACGCAAGACAATTAGTTCTTGATGCTTTAGCGTGCGGAATAAATCCAGAAAAAGTAACCTTTTATTTACAATCAGAAATCCCTGAAATAAACGAAATATACACTTTATTTCAATCATTAGTGAGCGTTTCTAGATTAGAAAGAGTTCCCTCTTTAAAAGATATGGCTAAAGACGCTAATATTGAAATGCCCTTTGCTTTATTAGGTTACCCTATTTTGCAAGCGGCGGATATTTTATGCGTGAAAGCTAATGTGGTACCCGTTGGTAAAGATAACTTATCACACGTTGAAATAACAAGAGAAATAGCGATGAAATTCAATAAAAAATACGAAAAAATATTTCCTATTCCAGATGCTGTTATATCGAACGAATGTCCCAACTTACCTGGAATAGACGGAAAAACAAAAATGAGCAAAAGTGCTCATAATACCATTGATCTAACCGATACAAAAGAAGAGTTAACTAAAAAAGTAATGAAAATGCCTACTGATCCTAATCGTATACGACCCGATATTCCTGGCAAAGTAGAAGGTAATTTAGTGTTCTTATACCACGACTTATTTAATGATAATAAAGAAGAAGTTAATTCCTTAAAAGAGCGCTATCAACAAGGAATGGTTGGCGATATTGAAGTAAAACAAAAATTAATAGTAGCGTTAGATAAATTTTTAACACCAATTAGAGAAAGATATCAAAAATATAATGATAATAATTATTTAGACGAATTAATTCAAGGAGGAACAAATATAATAAGAAAAAAAGTTCAAGCAACCTTAAGAGAAATGAAAGAAGTTATGGGTTTTTACTCATAACTTCTTTTTTATAAAATAGTTTAATTAAACTATATAAATAGTTATGTTTTATAGTCCAATCATCAATAATAAAACTTTTTAGTCTTTTTAATATTTTATCATCATCTTCATTTGTTTCACCGAAACATTCATAATATAGATATCTTAAAGTTTCATGCTTTCCTTGATAATGAAACTTATTTATTTCTTCTAATAAAAAGCTTAAACACTTTCTTTCATATCTTGTTAAAAAATAATTAATATTTTTAGAAGTTATAATTTCATATTTTATTGATATACATTTGATACTACTACTTTTATTTAAGACATCATAGCTCTCATCAAGAAGAAGTCCGCCTTTCATTATTAATTCGCCTTTTATATTAAATTTTAAGGCTATAACTTCTTTACCATTACTAAAAAGACATAAATAGGCTATTCTTTTTATTTTGTTGTTAATCCTTATCTCTCCTATATTATATATTAAATCTAAAAAGGTTTTTTCTATTATTATATTATTATTTTTAATATTAATATAATCTTCATTACTTAACTTAAATAAGGGAATTTTTTTAATATATTTAATATCATCATCTTGATACCATTCATAATACTGATAAACTTCCTCTCCATTAAAATTTATTAAAATATCGTAAATAAAATCCATTTTGTCCTCCTTTAATAAATATACTAAGGTTTAATATAATAAATCCTACAATAGCAAAAAAAAACTCAGGTCTTATAATAATAAAATTTACATATTCTAAAAAACTATACCCAATTGTCATCAAATTTAAATAAAGAATAAGAATTACACTTCCAATAACAGTCATTCCAAACCCAATTAGAAAGAAAAATAAGCGCATAAACATATTATCACCTATTAAATTCTATTTCTTAAATTATGTTTTTAGTATATAATTATAAAGAGGAGTGATTAGATGGAAAATATAAAATATATTATATTGGGAATTTTCCAAGGCATTACGGAACCTATTCCAGTATCTTCTAGTGGCCATTTAGTAATTCTTAGAAGATTAATTAGCGCGGAATTTTTTTATAATTTAAATTTTGAAATTATTGTTAATTTCGGTTCGTTAATAGCTGTTATTTATTTTTTTAGAAATGATTTAAAGACAATACTAAATGATTTTTTTTCTTATCTTAAAACGAAAGAAAAGAAGGCTAAATCTAATTATAACTATACCTGGTTAATTATAATAGGGACTATTCCAGCTGCTATAATTGGTTTAATTGCTAAGGATTTAATCGAAGCAAATCTATCAAACATTAAAATAATTGGCTTTGCCTTACTATTAACAGCGTCTTTCTTATTTATAATAAAAGATATGAAAGGAACTAAAGAAGATCATAAAATTACTATTAAAGATGCTTTAGTAATTGGATTGTTTCAAGCAGTAGCATTAATACCTGGGATTAGTCGTAGTGGTGCTACTATTGTAGGTTCAATGTTTAGAAATTTAAAAAGAGAAACAGCCTTTAAATATTCCTTTTTATTATTTATTCCCGTTAGTGTTGCCTCAATGGTATTAGGGTTGAAAGATATACTACAAGATGAATCAATCGTTAACTTATTAGTTCCATACTTTCTTGGCCTGGTAGGATCAACGATATTTACTTATTATGCGTTAGGGTGGTTTAACAATATTATAAAAAAAGGCAAACTAATATACTTTGTATATTATTGCCTTATAGTGGGTGTTTTAGTAATATTATTCTTGTAAACTTTTAACATCCGCTTTATTAATGGAATCAAATCTTTTTGATATTTTTTCAGTTGTAATATGTACATTTTCTACATCTTTATTAACGGTTTGGATACTCTTAGATAACTTGTCCCATCTTTCACGATATCGATTAAAATCAATACTTAATTTATTAAGTTCATCTTGAATAATAGAAGCATACTTATCTCTTTCCATATTTTTTAGAATCATTTGAACAACGGTAAGGGTACTCATAAGGGTGGTTGGAGAAGTAATCCAAACCTTTTTTTTGTTAGCATAATCAATAATATCTTGATGATAAGCGTTTATTTCAGCAAAAATAGCTTCCGCTGGCAAAAACATTATAGCCTGTTCAGCTGTTATGTGAGGAATAATATACTTATTGGCAATGCAATCAATATGTTTTTTCACATCCATTTTAAAGGTTTTTTCCGAAGTAATTCTTTCAACACCAGATCTTTTCTTATCAACCATTAACTGGTAATTTTCAAGTGGAAATTTAGAATCAATAGATATTGTTCCTAATGGATCAGGAGCAAATAAAACAGCATCAACTGTTGTATTGTTTTCAAAGGTATACTGCATTTTATATATTGAATCATTTTTTTCACCAAATATATTGGATAATATATGCTTTAAGTTTATTTCCCCAAATATTCCTCTACTCTTTTTATCGGTAAGAACACTTTGTAATGACACGATGTCACTAGATAGAGAATCTATTTTCTTTTGGGCTTCATCTATTTTAGATAATCTTTCTAAAATAGACGTAAAAGTTTTATTGCTTTTCTCAAAATTTTGATCTAACCTTTCGTTAACACGATCATTTATTTGATTTAATCGGTGTTCTATTTTTTCATTCAAACGAATAAAATCTTCATTTAAATTCCTACTTAAATCAGATTTGAAGTCACCTAATTCTTTAGTAACGTTAGTTTCAAATCGTCCTAATCTTTCGGTAATGTTGCTTTCATTAACATTCTTTAGTAGCGCTATTACGGATACTACTAAACTAGTAACTAATAAACCAATAATAATGTATTCCATTCTTTCACTCCTTATTTATATAATTTATTTTGAATTAATTTAGAAATATAATAGACTAATAACATTATAACTATAATTTCTAATAATATCAAAGGATTTTTTATACTCTCTATTAAGCTTATTCCAATATAACCCCAGAAATATATCATTGAAACTTTCCCAATCGTTATTGCAATCATAAATTTCTTTAAAGGCATTTTAGATAATCCAGCAGCTATATTTACAAAAAAAGCTGGGGTAAAAGGTAATGCTACTAATAAAGCTAAATAAGTTATTTTCATAGCACTAATATTATTCATTATAATGCTAAACCGGCTATCTCTTTTTATTTTTTTGTATAATTTATGACTAAACCCTTTTCTAAAAATATAAAAAGAAATAACACAGCCAATAAGAGTGCCTATCCATGATATAACAAATCCTGTAAAAGATCCAAAAACAATCATATTAAGTGTAATAAACGCTGCTAAGGGTAAAATAGGAATTATTGATTCTATTACTACTACTAATAACCCTGCAATAGGACCTATCGTTTTTATTATCTCAATTAAATAATTAATAAAATTATCAATACTTAATAACATTATATAACTCCCGTCTATTACTATTATAATATAAGTTTAACAAAATATATATTTTTTACCTAAATATAAAAAGGTTTTTATTAAACCTTTTTATTTTTTTCAAGTAGAAATCCTTCATAACCCTCTACTACATCTATAACCTCATAGCCATTATCATATAAATATGAACAAGTCTTACTACTTGAAATTCCAAATTGACAATATAAATAGTAAACCCTTTTTTTATTCAAATACTTTTGAGGTTCGCGTCTCAACTTCTCAGCAGAAATATTAATAGCATTAGGAATATGTCCTGATTCAAAATCCTTTGTATCCCTTAAATCAATTATTATAGCGTTAGGAATTTTCAACAATTCATTCACTAATATTTTTTCGTGCAAAATATCACCTCTAAATTATTATATGAAAAATAACTTTTTTGCTACTAAAATTAATATATAACCTTACTTAAATATAATCCCTCTGGTTTAGCTTTTTTACCAGCTTTCTTACGATCCTTGCTAATTAAAATATTAGTTATATCTTGACTACGTCTTTTTTCTTCGCCAATCTCTATTAAAGTCCCAACCATATTTCTTACTTGATACTTTAAAAACCCATTAGCTAGAAAAACTAAAATAATATTACTTCCCTTTATCATAAGTTTGGCTTTATATATTTTTCTAACACAATCTTCTTTTAATTCTTCTTGACTAGCAAAAGCACTAAAATCATGTTCTCCTTTCAATAATTTTAACGCTTTTTTAATATGCTTACTATTTAATTTTTTATTATATTGATAAATAGCGTTTCGCTCAATGGGGTTATATTCACCTGTATTAATAATATAAATATATTCTTTAGCTTTAACATAATAACGAGCATGAAAATCACTATTTGTCTCTTTTACTTCTTTAATATAAATATCAGATGAAACATTACTATTTAAAGCTCTTTTTAATTTTAAACAACTAATCTGCATCTTTAAATCAAAATGAGCCTTTTGATTTAAAGCATGAACCTTAGCATCAGTTCGACCTGAGGCATGAATTTCTACTTTTTTACCCCCATTAATTTTAGTTAAAGCCTTTTCTATCTCGCCTTGTATTGTTTTTAATTTAGGTTGTCTTTGATAACCATTATAATTAGATCCATCATAGGCAAAAGTAATTAAGTATCTCTTCATACTATCTTCCTCTCCATATTAGTAGGATGAACAAAACACTATGAATCATTAATAATAAGATGTCAAAAAAACGCCAACCATAAACTTTATAACTTGTCCTAGTGTACGAGCAACTATATAATCTTAATTCCATCGCATCTGCTATTTCATCTGCTCGTTTAAAAGATAACATAAATATGGGAGTTAATATTGATGACAAGGCTATAATTTTTCCTTTTATGTTACAATATTTAAAATCTATTCCTCTACTAGCTTGTGATTTAAATATTTTTTCCGCCTGTAAAAAAACGATTGGGATAAAATTGATAGCCAATGAAATAGATAAAACTATTTGGTTTACCGGTATTTTTAAGATTTTCAAGGGACTTAAAAGTTTATTTAAAGCATAATTTATATCATTAAATTCAGTAGTAAAAACAATTATAACCGAATATAGAATACCTAAAACTATTTTTGTTATTGATAAAATAGAAAAATAAAAAGGAATATTAAAGATAATATTTACTATAATTATAAATACAAATAAAACTTTTAAAGAACTAATAACTTTTAAGTAATGCGTTATAGGAACGTTGGAAAGGAGGATTATTAAAATAGTTAAAAAACTAAAAAGGAATAGCAAATACATATTATTAATGAAAAAGATTAATATTAAAAAAAGGATTAAACATATAAATTTAGCAACCGGATTCATTTTGTGAATATCTGAAGTTGTAGGATAATATCTCCCTATCATATTAAACACTTCGATACACATCCTTTATTAGATCTTTTACATCCTTAGAATCATCTAATTTTATTCCTTTAGTAATTCTAACTTTATGAATAAATTTAACTATTTTAGGAACCTCAATATTATGACTATCTAATAAATCAACTTCATTAAACACCTCGTTTTTATCACCACTAAGAATAATTTCCCCATTATTTAAAGCAACAACATCATCCGCAATTTGATATAACATATCAACATCGTGAGTGCATACAATAATAGTTTTATGATAATCATTTTTAAGTTTCTTAATTAATTTAATGAAATATTTTTTACCCTTATTATCCAGTCCAACTGTTGGTTCATCTAATATTATTACCTTAGGATTATATATTAAAACAGACGCTATAGCGATTCTCCTTTTTTCATTACTACTAAGATAAAAAGGATTTAATGTTAAGTATTTTGAACTTAAACCAACCATCTTAAGCGCATCATTAACTCTTTTGTCGATTCTTTTTAATTTATGCTTATAATTTTTTAAAGCAAAAGATATTTCATCTTCAACCGTTGAATTGAAAAATTGTTCTTCTGGAAATTGAAAAACCAAACCAACATTAAAGCGAATTTTACTTAAAACTTCTTTACTTATCTTTTTGTTTAAAATATCGTTACCAATTTTTATTGTTCCTTCGGTAGGAAAGGATAAACCATTTATTAGTTCTACTAAAGTGGTTTTGCCGCTTCCTGAAGGACCAATTAGGCCATGGATTTTATTATCTTCAAAGACAACGTTAAGGTTATTTAACGCTACTTTAGCAAGTGGTGAATTGGCATGATATATATAACTAACATTTTCAAATTTTATTTCCATAATACATTCACCAACTTATTCATATCTAAAATTATACTATCTATTAATCCATACAATTTTAATTTAATTGAAAAATCAACTATAAAAGGAATTTCGATTCCTATTCTATTAAACACTTTATCTTCTAACAACATTTCTTTGGTTTTTCCTTGAATTAAAATATCTCCTTTATGAATAACAACAATCTTATCTCCTAAAAAGGTTTCCTCTAAATTATGAGTTAAATTAATTATTGTTAAATTCTTATTTTGGTGAATTTCCTTTAATTGTTCCAATATTTCTTCACATTCAATCGGATCAATCATTGAAAAAGCTTGATCTAAAATAAGTATTTTAGGATTTGTTATAAGAACGGATGCTAAAGCAACTTTTTGTTTTTCGCCGCCACTTAACCGATGAGGATCAGAATCTAATAAATGAACAATATTAAATTTCTCAGCTATATCATTTATCCTAGAATTTATTTGCGTACTTTTTATTTTTAAATTCTCAAGAGCAAACGCTAACTCGCCCCTTACTGTTTCAGTAATAAGTTGATTATTAACGTCTTCAAAAACAACCCCTATTTTTTGCCTGATTAAATTTATTTTTTCTTTAGTCAATCTAATGTTATCAATTATAATTTCGCTATCATTAAATAAAAGACCCGTTAATAATTTCATAAGGGTTGTTTTACCACAACTAGACGGGCCCACCACTGAAACCCATTCCCCTTTTTTTATATTAAAATTTAAGCGATAAAAAACAAAATCATCCTTATATTTAAATGATAAATTTTTAATTTGAATTATGTTCATATAAAACCACCCTGCCTTACATATAACTAGTATATCAAAGAAATAATAAAAAGAAAACCCTATAAAACAAGCCTGTTATATCTATTTTCTTGTTATTTATGATATAATATTGTTGGTGATATAATGATAGATTTACATATTCATACTAATCATTCAGACGGCTCTGATGATGTTATTTCTATTTTAAAAAAGGCAGAAGCAAAAAAACTTAAAGTGATTTCCATAACTGATCATGATACGTGTAGTGCTTATCAGGAATTAGAACAACTTAATGTAAGAGAATTTTTTAATGGAAATATAATAATAGGGGTAGAATTAAAAACCCATATTAATGGTTATAAAATTGAATTGTTAGGGTTAAACGTGGACTATAAATATATTAATAACGAGGTTAATAAATACTATTTACCCCAAAAAGAAAAAAGAAAAATAGAAAAAGAACGATTATTAAAAATATGTAATGATTTAGGAGTTAAACTAGACACTGTTTTTAATGATGAATATAATCCATATGAAGAGTATGCAGGTAGTTATATATATAAACATATAATAAAACATGAGGAAAATAAAAGATTTTTTAAAAACAGACAATTTCCCGAATGTTTTTATAATTTTTATAGAGAACATTTAAGTAACCCCGACAGTGTTTTTTATGTTGATTTGTTAGATATCATACCCGATATAAACACTATTATTAAATTGATAAAAGAAAGCGGCGGATTAGTATTTATTCCACATCCTTTCATATATAAAGAAAATTCTATGAACATTTTAAAGTCTTTAATTAATAACTACAAAATTGATGGTATTGAGTGCTATTACCACAATCATACAGACGAAGAAATTGCTTTTTTAGTTAATCTTTGTCAGAAAAATAATTTACTTGTGTCTGGAGGTAGTGATTATCATGGTATCTCAAGACCAAATGTTAAATTAGGGGTTATTCAAAAAAATAAATCTATCCCTTTTGAAATTATTCAAAACTGGTATGACAAAAATAAAATACTTTTCCCAAAATAGGAAAAGTATTTTTTATTTTATAAATTTCTGTCGACAATCAGAACCGGACGAAAGCCTTTAGATGGTTCGCCGTTGTCGACGCTTTAACACCATTTGCCGTTTCATATGAATTAGTACAGGCTCCCCCAGTAGTTGGATTTGATGCCACACTGTTTCCAGCACATCCTGTTCTAGGATTATGAAAATTATGATACGGATTAATCCATATTTCTTCTATCTCCTTACCATATGATGATTTTGATAAATATGCTAAGGCCCCCCATTCAATATTTTTCGTTAAATGGGTATCTATTCCCTTACCGCTTGTTCCCCATCCGTATACTTCGTTTGTTTCCATATTACGGCAAAGGTTAAAAATCTCATTTAAATTTTTATCTATAGACACCAAAGAATTTGGAGTAATTTTTAAATTTGCCGTTAAAGTAGTTGCTTGAAATTTGGCAGCCCAAAAACCAAATATTTCTAAATTTCCAAAAGTAAATGACGGATGAAGGATATAATTTGTTTGGGATGATCCAGTATGAGTTGGAATTAAATCCACTATTTGTTCGTCACTAGCTTCATATGTTCTATTTTTTAAAAACTTAACATTAATGGTTCCTGTTGAATGTGAATCATAATTAGTTGCTATTTGATAAGAGAATCTTGGTATCCATACCCAAAATGATCCATCTTCTGTCATCGCATTTGCCCACTTCTTAACATCATAATCATACCATTCATTATCATCCTCGGTTGTATTAATCCACGTACTACCATCCCATTTAATAGGCGTCATACCATTAGCTAATTGAGGCTTATTTACGCCTTTTTCTTCATCATATACAGAAGTTTCTGGAAGAATATAAAAACATTCTGTTCCGTCACCAATATGTATATAGTTAAAACTTCCACAGGCTACTAAACCTTCCCATTTTCCTTTACCTTCTATGAAAATATATAATTTTTCATTTTCATCACTGACTACATATAAATTATCATAATTATTATTTGATATATTGAAATCAGATAACATTGTATCTCTGTTTATTTGTTCTATATCATAATTACCATCCGTAAGCATTTTATAATTAATTGCTTTTAATACCATCTTGGCATCGGTTTCAAAAGCGTTTATGGTAACATTATTTATTAAACCTGTAATAGCTGGTATTGCTATGGCTAGAATAACAGCTAAAATAACGATGACCGCTAACAATTCTACTAACGTAAATCCCTTTTTCATAAATACTCCTATA
>SKGN01000071.1 GCA_007117415.1 Bacilli bacterium
AAGTTAAAGATAATAGCGAAAATAAAGCCTTCTAATGAAGAAATAATTAATAATAAACGATCTAGATCGGCAATTCTAAGAGTGGCAGAAAAAATTATAGAAAGGGAGTATGTTTATGGCAAAGAATAATAAGCGACTAAAATTATTAAAAATTGAAAAGAAAATAATAAACTTTTGTATCATTATGCTGTTATTATTCCCTGTCGTAAATGTATTTGGCAAAGCAACATTGTCAAAAACTAATATTGAAGTTGAAAGATTAAAAAGGGAAATAAAAATACAAGAAAGTAGAAATCAAAGTTTAGTAATGAAAGTAAATGAATTAAAATCGTTTGAAAATATTTTGGTGGCAGTCGAAAGAGAAGGGTTGGCTTATAATAATAATAACATTAAAGTAATTGCACGAGATTGAGGAGTGAAACCATGAAAAAAAGGAAACAAAATCCTAATCGGATTAAAACAAGCAAATTGTTATTTGTTATTTCCTTTTTTTTGTTTGGGCTAATTTGTTTTCAATTAACTAAATTATCAATTTCTGAAACCGTAAACGGCATTGATTTAAGGAGATTTGCTAATAATCGTAATACTCAAAAAGAAGTTTTAACAGCTATGAGAGGAACGATTTATAACGCTAACGGTGATCCTTTAGCGCAAACTGTGAATTCATATACTGTAATAGCTTATCTTGACGAAAGAAGAAGTGAAGGGTTTAATAATCCTCAACATGTTGTTGATAAACAAATAACTGCTGAACATTTAGCTCCTCTTTTAAATATGAGCGAAGAAAGAATATATAATCTTTTAAATAGACCCAATTTATACCAAGTAGAATTAGGGCCTGGTGGTAAAAATATTACCGAATTAACTAAAGAAGCAATTGAAAAGTTACGATTACCAGGTATAGGTTTCATAAAATCTTATAAAAGATATTATCCTAATCATGATTTTTTATCATACACTTTGGGTTATGTTCAAAAATATGATGAAAAATTAGTAGGTGAAATGGGCATTGAATTATATTATGATGAATACTTACGTGGAATAGATGGGTCCTTAGAATATCAAAAAGATTTAAATGGTTTTAGAATACCTAATACTCCGGAATTAAGAAAAGATGAAATAGATGGAGTTGATATTTATTTGACGATTGATAATAATATTCAAATGTTTGTTGAAAGAGCAGTTAAAAATACTGCTAGTACTTATTCACCAGAATGGATGTTAATGATAGCGGCAGATGCTAAAACCGGCAAAATTTTAGGAACAACTTCAACTCCATCGTTTAATCCTAATACTAGAAACATAAAGTCGTATCTAAATCCCTTGGTATCGCATGCTTTTGAACCTGGATCAACGATGAAAATATTTACTTATATGGCCGCTATGGAAAAACAAACTTATAATGGTGAAGAAATTTTTTTATCTGGAAATAAAAAAATAGGGGATTATACAATAACTGATTGGAATAGAAAAGGATGGGGACAAATTAATTATGATCGGGGGTTTACGGTCTCATCTAATGTTGGTGTATCATATTTAATGGATAACTATATAACCAAAAATGATTTAAAAAGTTATTTAGCTTTAGCTGGATTTGGTCAAAAGACCAATATTACATTACCTGGTGAAGTTAATGGAAAAATAGATTTTAATTATAGTATTGAAATAGCTAATGCGGCTTTTGGACAAGGTATTACTATTACTCCTATTCAAATGATTCAAGCGCTCACGGCTGTTTCTAATAATGGCATTATGTTAAAGCCGTATATAGTTGATAAGATAGTTGATCCTAATAATGAAGAAATAATTTTACAAAACGAAAAAGAAGAAATAGGGAAAATTGCCATGGAAGAAACCGTTAAGGCTATTAAAGAGTTGATGTATGATGTTATTCACCTTCCTTTTGAATTAGCGACGGGTGCCGGTTATAAAATTGAAGGTTATGATATTATTGGTAAAACGGGTACGGCTCAATATGTTAATCCTACAACCGGAAAATATCAAAGAGGAGAAAATGATTACATTAGAAGTTTTGCGGGTATGTTTCCAAAAGAAGACCCCGAAATAATTATTTATACTATTGTAAAAAAAGCTAGTCACGGGGGAAGTCAAGCCGTTGTTACGTCAACCAAAAAATTAATTGAGGATATTGCTAAATATTTAAATATGTTTCCTGAAGTTGATTCAGATAATGAATATCAGCTTTATGAATATAAAATGCCTAACTTAACAAATAAAAAGAAAGATGATGCTGTAGAGTTGTTTTCTGATTATAAAAACAATATCGTTGTTATAGGAGATGGCCATAAAATAATCAATCAATTTCCAACTCCAAATTTAAATGTCAATTGTAAAGATAAGTTGTTCTTAGTTACTAATGATAAGGATATTTATCTTCCTTCATTTGCTAACTGGTCATATCGAGATGTTAAAACTTATTGTAATTTAACTAATTTAAATTGTGAAATAAATGGTTTTGGTTACGTAACATGGCAAAATATCCCCGTTGATACGCTGGTAAACCCTGATGATATTGTTGAAATTTCTTTAAATAATTGGTATAATTGACATATAAAGACAAGATACAAACTTCTATTTTATTTGACTTTTCATATAAATTAAATAGAGGTGGAAAAATGTTTTTTAAGGAAATTCATATAAGAATGAGAATAATATTACTTTTTTCTTGTCTTTTATTTATATTAGTAGTTTTTCGCGTTTTTTATATCCAAATGTTTGAATATAAAAAACTTAATACCCTAGCAAGTGCATTATGGAGTAGAAATCTACCAATAGAGGCTAAAAGAGGTATAATCTATGATCGAAACGGAATTATTTTAGCTGATAATATTACGACTACCAGTTTAGTGTTAATTCCTAATCAAATAAAAGATAAGAAAAAAGTTAGTTACGAACTAGCTAAAATATTAGGTGTTACAGAAGAAGAAATGGATAGGCATATTAATAAAAAAGTTTCGATTGAAAGAGTTCATCCTGAAGGAAGAAGATTAGATTATAAAACAGCTGATAAAATTAATGCTTTAAATTTTGAAGGAGTATACTTAGTAAAAGAATCAAAAAGATATTATCCATATGATGATTATTTATCGCATGTTATTGGCTTTGTTGGTATTGATAATCAAGGCTTAAGTGGTTTAGAATTACAATATGATAAATACTTAATGGGCGAAAATGGAGCGATAAAATATTTTTCTGATGCTAAAGGAGAAAGGCTAAAAATGGCTGAAGTTTATCAACAACCTCAAGCCGGGATCAATGTTATGTTGACTATTGATCATAATATTCAAACTTCAATTGAAAGAGAATTAGATAATATTGTTGCTAAATATAACCCGGATAATGCTCTAATAATCGTTATGGATCCTAATAATGGCGAAATCTTAGGAATGAGTTCAAGACCTAATTTTTCACCTAATAATTATCAACAATATACCGTCGAAGAAATAAATAGGAATTTACCAATTTGGGCTACCTACGAACCAGGTTCTACATTTAAAATAATTACATTAGCAGCCGCTCTTCAAGAAAAAAAAGTGGATTTACATAAGGATACTTTTTATGATAAAGGGTCAGTTCAAGTAGAAAATGCTAGAATTAGGTGTTGGAAGGCAGGGGGACATGGTCATCAAACTTTTTTAGAAGTTGTCGAAAATTCTTGTAACCCTGGTTTTGTTGAATTAGGCCAAAGAGTAGGTAAAGAATCATTATTTAGTTATATCGATAAATTTGGGTTTGGAAAGAAAACGGGAATTGATTTAAACGGAGAAGGGACAGGTATAATTTTTAAAATAGATAGAGTGGGTCCAGTTGAATTAGCGACCACTTCTTTTGGTCAAGGTGTATCGGTTACACCTATTCAACAAATAGTAGCCGTTAGTGCCGCTATTAATGGCGGTAATTTATATCAGCCTTATATAGTGAAAAGACTATTAGAGCCTGAAACTAATTCCATAGTAGAAGAAAATAGTAAAACTTTAGTTAGGCAAGTAATTGACGAAAACACTAGTATGCAGGTTAGATATGCTTTAGAGAGTGTTGTTTCTAAAGGAACGGGAAGACCTTCTTATATAGATAGTTATAGAGTAGGTGGTAAAACCGGAACCGCTCAAAAAGTTAAAGATGGTGTCTATATGGTTGGTAATTATATTTTATCCTTTATTGGCTTTTTGCCAGCCGATGATCCTCAAGTAGTCGTTTATGTTGCTATTGATCATCCTAAAGGGGTGGTCCAATATGGGGGAGTAGTAGCAGCCCCTATTGCTAAAAACGTTTTAAATGATTGCATAACGACTTTAAAGATAGAAAAAAGAGAAGGAGGTACGGAAATGGAGTATAACTGGATGGATAAAAAATATTTCGATATTCCCAATGTGATTGGAATGAACAAAGAAGACGCGATAAAAGAGTTAAAATCTTTTCAAATCGAATGGACTGGTAGTGGGAAAATTATTATTGAACAATCACCAAGTGGAGGCGAAAGAATACAAGAAGGTTCGAAAGTGAGGTTGTTATTAGGTGAAAATTAAAACTAATTCTAACGAGATAAAACCGGGCGATACTTTTATTGCTATCATTGGTAAAAATAGAGATGGTCATGATTATATAGAAGATGCTATCAAAAAAGGAGCGGCCAAAATTATCGCCCAATATGGCGAATATAATATAGAAACAGAATATGTAGAAGATACCAAAGTATATTTAGAAAATTATATAAAGGATAATTATGGTGAAAAAATAAAAAAATTAAAATTAATAGGTATAACCGGCACGAACGGTAAAACGACTAGTTGTTTTTTCATTTATCAAATGCTTAATAAACTTAATATTCCTTGTGCTTATATAGGTACCATAGGGTTTTATTTACAAGATGAAATTATAACATTAGAAAATACAACTCCTGATATTCTTGAGTTATATCAATTATTAATAAAATGTGTAGATAAACAAATAAAATATGTAGCCATGGAAGTAAGTAGCCATGCCCTAGATATAGGTAGAGTAAATGGTTTAGAATTTGATTATGCTGTCTTTACTAACTTAACTATTGATCATTTAGATTATCACGAAAACATGGAAAACTATGCAAGCTGTAAGCAAAAATTATTTTTTATGCTAAAAAAAGATGGCATAGCTATTATTAATAATGATGATAAAAAAAGCGACTTAATGAAAGTTCATCATCATAATATTACTTATGGCTTTAATAAAAGTGATTATCAAGTTCTTACTTTCAAGATGAATAGTGATCAAACCGTTTTTAAATTTGCTTATCAAGATAAAAAATATGAGGTTAAAACATCAATATTAGGTAAATATAATGTATCTAATTTAATGACAATGATAATTGTTCTTAATCAAGAAGGAATTGATTTAAAAAATATAGTAGATAAAATACCCACTTTAAAAGCGCCTCCAGGAAGAATGGATACTGTTTCTTACAAAAATAATACCATTATAGTAGATTATGCTCATACTCCAGATGCTGTATTTAATATTTTAAATGCTGTAAAAGAATTTTCAAAAGGTAAAATTTATAGTATAATTGGTTGTGGTGGCGATCGAGATAAGGCCAAAAGAAACAAAATGACTCATTATTCAACTTGTCTAAGTGATTTATCGATATTAACAAGCGATAATCCTCGAAATGAAGATGCTAAAAGCATAATAAATGATATGCTTACTGATATAGTTAAAACTAATTATAAAATAGTTGTAGATCGAAAAGAAGCCATAAAATATGGAATTGATTTATTACAAGAAAATGATATATTAGTTATATTAGGGAAAGGGCATGAAGATTATCAAATTATTGGTGATAAAAAATTATATCACAATGATAAAGAATATGTATTAGAGTTATGTAAAAGAGGTGATTAGAATGCTAATACTTACCAAATCAGTTTTAGCGCTTATGATAGGGTTTTTGTTATCAGCGGTTTTAGGTTTAATACTTATCCCGGTCTTAAAAAAATTTAAAGTAGGACAACGAATTAGTGTTTATTTAGCTAATACTCATCAAAAGAAAGCGGGTACACCTACGATGGGTGGCATAATATTTATTTTAGCCACTCTTATTTCCGTTATTATTTTATTTTTGTTAGATAAACTAGATTTTAGTTATAATATACTAATTGTTTTATTTGTTTTAATAAGCTATGCCTTGATTGGTTTTATAGATGACTATTTGAGTATTAAAAGAAATAATAATGTTGGTTTAACTGAAATTCAAAAAATATTAGGTCAATTATTAGTGGCTATTATCTTTTTTTTCTTATATATGAGAGGTGGGGGTACCCCCATTGTTGAAATATATACTTTAAATATTAGAATTGATATGGGTTTTTTATATGGCTTTTTTATCCTTTTAGTTTTACTTTCTTCAGCCAATGCAGTTAATATAACCGATGGTTTAGATGGTCTAGCAACCGGTTTGTCCGCAATTGCATATTTAACCTTTGGTCTTATAGCATGGGGTGCCGGTTGGGTAGCAGGCTATGAAGAAATGGCTATTGTATCGTTTATTTTAGTAGGAGCCTTATTAGGATTCTTAATTTATAATTCTTATCCGGCTAAGGTCATTATGGGCGATACTGGTTCTCTTGCTTTAGGAGCCACTTTAGGTACTATTGCCATCATAACCGGTCATGAATTAACGCTAATTGTTGTAGCGGGTGTATTTGTTATTGAAACACTAACGGTTATTATGCAAATTATTTCCGTTAAATTAAATAATAAAAAGATTTTCTTAATGACCCCACTTCATCATCATTTTGAAAAATTAGGTTGGCATGAAAATGATATTGTTAAATTGTTTTGGGTAGTAGGGTTTATTTTAGGAATGGCCGGTATTGCCTTTGGGGTGTGGATATAGTGAAACACAATAAATATGATTTGTTATTATTTATAGCCGTTATTATAATTGCTACTTTAGGCCTAATAATGATTTATTCATCCTCCATGGTATGGGCCGAATATAAATTTGGAGATGCCTTTAAATATTTAAAAGCTCAAGGAATATTTTTAATTATAGGAATAATTTTAATGAATTTTATATCAAAGATATCATATAAGCACTATTTGAACAAAGCAAACGTTATTATACTAATTTGCTTTGTTCTTTTAATTTTAGTCTTAATTCCAGGGATAGGGACGATAAGAAATGGATCAAGAAGTTGGTTTGGAATAGGAAGCTTAGGGATTCAGCCTAGTGAATTTGCTAAATTAGGTTTAATTTTATTTACGGCTAAATATTTATCTAAAAACCAGAAAAAAATAAAAAATATTAAAAAAGGGGTAATTCCTATTATAAGTATGACGATTCTCTTTTTTGGAATTATTATGCTTCAACCTGATTTTGGAACAGGAGTAATTTTAGTTATGTCCATAATTGGATTATTATTTATAGCCGGCGTTAAATTCTCTTTTTTTACTAAAATAGGCATATTAGGCATATTAGGGGCGATAGGGCTAATTCTAGCTGCGCCATATCGTTTGCAACGGATAATGACCTTTATTAATCCTTGGAAAGATCCTTTAGGGAGCGGCTTTCAAACGATTCAATCATTATTTGCAATTGGGCCAGGAGGCTTATTAGGACTTGGTTTGGGTAATTCAATTCAAAAACATTTCTATTTACCAGAACCGCAAACTGATTTTATTTACTCTATTATTATTGAAGAACTAGGCTTCTTTGGTTCGGTATTAATATCCGGATTGTTTATTATTATTGTTATTAGAGGCTATATGATAGCTATAAACGCTAAAGATTTATTTGCTAAATATTTAGCCTTTGGTATAACTTTTCAAATTACTTTTCAAGCCCTATTAAATTTAATGGTCGTAGTAGGAATGGTTCCAGTTACGGGGATAACATTACCCTTTATTAGTTATGGGGGTTCTAGTTTACTTATTACGATGATAAGTGTGGGAGTATTATTAAACATAAGTAGGTATCAGGAAGATAGATTGAGGTAATTTTGAACTGTATATTTAAAAAAAATTAAATATAAATAATTCATTGTTTTCTCTTTTTTAGCCATACTATTATTAGTTTATGGAAAGAGGATTAGGCAATGAATAATAGTGGTTTTACTATTACTGAAATAATAACAATAATAGTTATTTTAGCAATTATTTTAATTATAGCAATACCTAGAGTATCAGGGTTGATTGAAAAAGTGACTATTAATGCCTTTTTAGCTGATACAAGGTTAGTCTTAAAATCTATTGCCTATGAAAAATTAAAAGATAAAGATTTTAATCCCCGCTTAATTAGTGAAAATAATATTCAACAATATTTAAATTTATCAAATCAAAATTATGAAATTATAAAAACATTGGATTATAATGATGAATTTTATATTGAAATAACCGGCAAAAACAAGTGGGCGGGATTAATATCATGTGGAACTTTCAACATGGTTAGACTTGGTACTGTTGATAATTGTTATGAAGATGTTTTGTTAATTAGTAAATTTGAAACGGAATTAACGGGGGATGGAATTTACGAATATCGAAATAATGCCTATTATTTTGGGGGTAGTAATCCTCATAATTGGGTTATATTTGGTGATTCGTCCCAAGAAAATAATAATCCAATATTATGGCGAGTTTTAA
>SKGN01000044.1 GCA_007117415.1 Bacilli bacterium
AAAAGATGAAAGAAGAAACATTAAAATTATTGGAGCAAAGCGAAAGATCTTTAAAAATAGAAGAAATAAGTGATTTAATAGGGTTAAATTCCCCTAAACAACTCAAGGAGTTAATTGATGCATTAAATGAATTAGAAAAAGATATAATAATATATAGAAGTAAAAAAGGTAAGTATTTATTGTTTGAAAAAAGCCATTTGAAAAAAGGGCGTATTGTTGTTCATAAAAGTGGATTTGGATTTGTATTGATGGAAAATGAACCGGATATTAGAGTTGAAGCCGCAAATATGAATGGAGCAATTCATAATGATATTGTCATAGTTGAAAATGTTAACGAGCATGATGGTAAAGTTATAAAGGTAATTAGTAGGGAAAAAGGACGATTAGTTGGAGAATATTTTACAAAGGAAGAAAAAGGTTATATAAAATTAGATAATGAAAAATATAAAATAGAAGTAGAAATAGATTCTGAGGATAATAAAGGTGTTGTAGAAGGACATAAAGTTTTAGTAGAGATTTTAGGAGAAACTAAAAAAGGTAAATTTAAAGGTAAGATAATTAAAATATTAGGGCATAAAAATGATCCAGGAATTGATATATTATCAATAATAAATGAATACGGATTAAATGATACGTTTAGTGATGAAGTTATTGAGGAAGTAGAAAAGGTATCGACAAAAGTAAAAGAAGAAGAACTGAGAAACAGAAGAGATTTAAGAAAAGACATTATCTTTACAATAGATGGAGATGACGCTAAAGACTTGGATGACGCGGTGTCATTAAAGGTGTTGGAAAATGGGAACTATCTTTTAGGAGTGCATATTGCTGATGTTAGCTATTATGTAAAGGAAGATAGTTATATTGATAAAGAAGCTTATGATCGAGCAACCAGCGTCTATTTAGTTGACAGAGTTATTCCAATGTTACCTCATAAATTATCTAATGGAATATGTTCTTTAAATGAGAAAGTAGATCGATTAACAGTTACTTGCGAAATGGAAATAAATGAAAAAGGAAATGTAGTTAATTATGATATTTATGAAAGTGTAATTAATTCTCAAAAAAGAATGACTTACCGTAAGGTTAATGATTTTTTAGAAAAAAAGTCTATTCCAGAGGGGTATGAAGCTTTTGCAAAAGAATTATCACAAATGGAAACTTTAGCTAATATATTAAGAAAAAATAAAGAAGAGCGAGGATATCTCGATTTTGAAATAGATGAGATGAAAATTGTAGTGAATAATGAAGGAGAACCGGTTGATATTATAAAAAGAGAAAGAGGCATTGCTGAAAAGATTGTTGAAGATTTTATGATAATAGCCAATGAAACTGTTGCCACTCATATATTTTATTTAGAGTATCCATTTTTGTATCGTATTCACGAGTACCCTAAGGAAGCAAAAATAAATAGTTTTATAGAGTTCATAAGTATTTTAGGTTATAAAATAAAAGGTAAACCAAAAGATTTTCATCCTAAAGCTATGCAAGGAATACTAGAGTCATTAAAAGATAAAAAAGAGTTTTTAATTTTAGCCAATTTATTATTAAGAAGTATGCAAAAAGCGGTTTATAATTCAGAAAACAAGGGACATTATGGATTAGCAAGTAAGTGCTATACTCATTTTACTTCCCCAATTAGAAGGTATCCTGATACTACTGTGCATAGATTGCTTAGAACGTATGTTTTTAATAAAGAAAATAGTATGAATGTTCAAAATTATTGGCAAAAAAAATTAATACCTCTTTGTGAACATTCTTCAATAAAAGAACGAGATGCTATTGAATGTGAAAGAGCGGTAGAGAGTTTAAAAGCGGCTGAGTATATGAAAAAACATATTGGCGAAAAATATGAAGGAATAATTTCTAGTGTTATGAGTTTTGGTATGTTTATTCAATTGGAAAACTTAATTGAAGGATTAGTTAAAGTTTCTAACATTGATGATGATTATTACTACTTTGATGAAAAAACATATAGTTTTATAGGAAGAAAACATAAAAAAACATATCGAATCGGGGACAAAGTTTTAGTAGAAGTTGAAAACGCTTCTAAGGAACAACGTAACATAGACTTTAAAGTTTTAAAAAAAATGTAACATAAGGGGAAAATAATGAAAATTTTTTTTACAGCTGTTTTATCATTTTTAATTTTAATTTTTGTTGTAGTTGCCGGAAAAGAATTGTATGATGTTTATATAGAAGATAAGCCTAAAGTAAAAAGGGAAGAAAAGAAAGAAGAAATTCAAAAAATTAGTTTAGTGATGGTAGGAGATGCTTTGATTCATAAATCGGTTTATATGGACGCTAAAACAGATGATAATAACTATGATTTTAGATATATCTTTGAATATATTGAACCCATTATTAAAACCCATGATTTAGCTTTTTATAATCAAGAAACAATTATTGGAGGCAAACAGTTAGGATTTAGTAGTTATCCTCGTTTTAATACTCCAGAAGAATTTGCGGACGCTATGGTTGAAATAGGATTTAATGTGGTATCACTTGCTAATAATCACTCGTTAGACAAAGGAGAAAATGGAATAATTAATTCGATTAATTATTGGAAAAACAAGAATGTTTTGACAGCTGGAACATATTTATCTATTGAAGACAAAGAAAATAAGGAAATAAAAGAAAAAAACGGAATATCTTACACTTTATTAGCGTACACAACTAATACTAATGGTCTCCATGTACCCGATGGTAAAGAGTATTTAGTGAACGTATTTAATTATGAAAAAGCAAAAGATGATATAATTAGACTAAGAGATAAAGTAGATTTATTGTTAGTTTCAATGCATTGGGGAGATGAATATACTAACGAACCTAATAAACAACAAAAACAAATTGCCCACTTTTTAGCATCTTTAAACGTAGATATTATAATAGGGCACCATCCTCATGTTATTCAACCGATTGAATATATAGAAGGAACGCTTGTTTTTTATTCTTTAGGTAATTTTTTGTCAGCTCAAATTGGAGTTGATCGATTAACAGGGATGATTTGTTCTCTTGATATAAGCAAAATAACTAATGAAGGTCAAGTAAAAATTAATTTTAGTGACATAAATGTTAATTTAATTTATACTTATTATAGAGATTGGAAAGATTTTAAAATAATTCCTTTTGATATGATAACCTATGAGCAATTAGGTAATTATGAATATATATACGAAAAGTACAGTTCAATTGTTACCAGCTTAGAAGATAGCGTTAAGGTTGCTAATCTTAACGAGTAGAGGTGAGAAAATGGAAATTTATAATCGAAGAGCTAAATTTGATTACAATGTTATAGAAACATATGAAGCCGGGCTTGTTTTAAAAGGAACGGAAATAAAATCAATTAGAAATGGAAGTGCCAATTTAAAAGATAGCTATGCCACGATAAAAAAAGGGGAAATTTTTTTATTAAATATGTATATAGCCAAATATGAACAAGGTAATCGTTTTAATCACGCTGAGAGAAGAACGCGAAAATTATTATTAAAAAAAAACGAAATAATAAAGCTATCCTCTAAAGTGAAAATGGAAGGATTCACATTAATACCATTAAAATTATACCTTAAAAAAGGTAAAGCAAAAATTTTAATAGGTGTTGCTAAAGGTAAAAAAGAATATGATAAAAGAGAAACGATTAAAGAAAGAGATTTAGAAAGAGAAGCTAGAAAAAATTTCAAATATAACTTATCGGAATATAATTAATAATTTACAGACAACTAATACTATGCTATAATTCTTTTACATGGGGCTGTTTGGTTTCGACGGGGAGAATTAAGTTATAGATGGCAAGTCGTAGGCATACGTTAAATGCATCAGTTTTTTAACTGGAAATAATAAATTAGCTTTTGCTGCTTAATTAATAGCGGCAAGTTTCTTTTATTTCTTTTCTCACGAGAAATACTAGAGACTCATTAAAGTGAGATATACTATTTTTATGTTTATGGGAAATAGCGAAAACAAATAAACTAGTTAGTAATGCTTTGTCAGTTGTGTTCTTACTAATGAAATCAGACAATTGACTAAGCTTGTAGAAGTTTATAAACTTAACTTTTCGGACATGGGTTCAATTCCCATCAGCTCCACCAATAATTAATAAATTTAGGTTTTAAAGAATTTAAGAATAGGTATACTTAATAATACCTATTTTTTATTTTTAAATTTTTAGTAAAAAAACAATATAAGTGCAAACTAATAGTATATGGAGGATTAAATGAAACCAAAAAAAATATACTATGAACCAGATGTCGTTAATTATGAATTAGGTAAAAGATTATTGGAAAAATATAAAGATGTACCAAGGATAAAAATTGAAAGTCATAATAGGATTAAAGAACTACAGGAGAGACCAAATGCTGATTTTGTAGAGATGAAAAAATATTTAATTATTGGTATAAGAAAAACACACAAATATGTTCAAAATGAAAAAAGCTCTGATTTTTTAGTACCTTATACATCTTCTGGATGTAGTGCTATGTGCCTTTACTGTTATTTAGTCTGTAATTATAACAAATGTTCTTATTTAAGATTATTTGTTAATGTTGAAGAAATGTTGAAAAACCTTATAAAAAAATCACAAGAAACCGAAGAAGCGTGTGTTTTTGAGATTGGAAGTAATAGTGATTTAATTCTTGAAAATCAAATTACTGGTAACTTAGATCAAACAATTGAAAGATTTGGGAAAGATGGAAGAGGTTATATTACCTTTCCAACTAAATTTAGTATGGTAGACAGTATTTTAAATTTAAATCATAATGGTAAGACAATTATTAGAATAAGCCTTAATCCTCAGGAAATAATAACAAAGGTAGAGTATGGAACCTCTAGTTTAGAGAATAGGATAAGGGCTATAAATAAACTAGCAGATGCAGGATATAAATTTGGTATATTAATTGCGCCAGTAGTATTTATCGATAATTGGCGTAACCTCTATTTAGAACTGTTAGAACAAATGAATAACGATTTATCTAAAAAGGTAAAAACCAAACTAAAAATTGAAATTATATTTATGACGTATAGTTATGTTCATAACGCTATTAATGAACAAGCCTTTCCCAAAGCTTTAAAACTATATAATAAAGAAATTATGACTGGAAGAGGGAGAGGAAAATACTGTTACAAGAAAGAGTATAGAGATGAGGCCGAAGAGTTTTTTAGAAAAGAAATAAAGAAGCGGTTTAACAGCGTTACAATTATGTATATTGTTTAAAAAGTTTGCCTTTTTTTATTAAAAGCTTTATAATAAGCTTTTATATAAATGAGGGGGCTTAAGTATGATTACAAACACAATAAAAAGAATAGAAGAAAAGACAATTGAAGTTCCCTTAATTATTAGAGCAAATGAAAGTAATTGGGTACCTACTTTTGATATTTGGTCTACTAAAATAAATGAGGATACGAGCTATATTGATTGTACACAAAATTTTAGATCAAAATTAAAAAATTATAGTACTACAAAGATAGATTTTAAAATTGGTCATTATGATGGTAATAATTTAGTTATTTATTGGAAGGCTTTAGTTGATAGTGCCGATGTTGTAGAGATAAACAAAATATATAGTGGCAAATTAAGGGTTTGTAGTTGGCAAAGAAGATATTGTACTTATTTTGGAACCAGCAGCGAAAAGCCGTGGCTCCATGCGGTTATTTTGGGTTATAATAAACCAGATTACGTAGTTCATCACATTAATTGTGTTTCAGTTGATAATCGCCGAAAAAACTTACACCTGTTACCTAAGAAAGAACACGATAGCATTAATCATCCTTTGTTACCGGAACGAAAGCGAATGTTTGCTAATCCTAAAGATTATTGGCGAAAAAGAAAAATGCTGGCCATTAATGAAATGGTTACCCAGTTAGCGTTATTTATTACTGATGAAGGGCGAGCTAATTATATCGCTAAATTTGCCGAAGAAAATAGAGCATTAACTAAAGAAATTTTAGAGGCTGCTAAAATTTATATTAATCTAAGTTCAATAAAATCTATACCTTCTAAAAATAGGATTTTAAACGCCCATTTAACAACTGAGTACTTAGATACTTATGAAATTGAGAAGCATTTAAAAAGCAAATTTTTAAAATCTAAAAAGCTTGAAGGGCAATTAAAGTTATTTTAAAAAAACAATATTTAAGAAAAGCGCCAAAATATGATCGTGGAAAGAAACGAAGTATTAAATTCAATGGTTAAAATTATTATTTTTGCATTATTTTTGTTGACATGAATATACTAAAGGTGATATATTATAATAGCTTTATTAATTTAGGTTTTGCACTAGCAAAACTTATATTTGCAAACAATTAGAAACACCTGGCAGTGTGTTAAGGGAGGAGGAATAATAAATGCCTACTATTAATCAATTAATCAATAATAAGAGAAAGAAAAAAGTAAGAAAGAGTAAATCGCCTGTTTTACGAATTGCTTTAAATACAATCAAAAGAAAAACGATAGGATTAGATTCACCCCAAAAGAGGGGCGTATGTACTCGTGTTGGAACGATGACACCTAAGAAACCAAACTCAGCACTTCGTAAATATGCTCGTATTCGTTTAAGTAATGGAATGGAAGTTACTGCTTATATTCCAGGAGAAGGACATAATTTACAAGAACATAGCGTCGTGTTAATTCGTGGAGGTCGTGTAAAAGACCTTATTGGAGTTCGTTATCACGTTGTACGTGGAACGTTAGATACCGCTGGGGTTCAAAATCGTAAACAAGGACGTTCAAAATATGGTACTAAAAAAGCAAAATAAAATAATTAGGGAAAAGGAGGTTTTTTAATGCGAAAAAGACAAGCAATAAAAAGAGATGTTTTACCAGATCCAATATACAATTCAAAATTAGTAACTAAATTAATAAATCAAATTATGTATGGCGGAAAAAAAGGAAAAGCACAAACCATTTTATATAATGCTTTTGAAATTATAAAAGAAAAAACTAATAAGGAACCAATGGAAGTGTTTGAAAAAGCTATGAAGAATATCAACCCAGCATTAGAGGTTAAATCTCGTCGTGTTGGTGGCTCTAACTATCAAGTCCCTATGGAAGTAAGTGATGATCGTGCGCAAGCTTTAGGGCGTCGTTGGTTAGTAGATTATGCTAGACAAAGAAAAGAAAAAACAATGCCAGAAAAACTGGCTAATGAAATTATAGATGCATTTAATGGGACCGGTTCTGCGGTTAAGAAGCGAGAAGATGTTCATAGGATGGCAGAAGCAAATAAAGCATTTGCTCACTATCGTTGGTAGGAGAGAGGGGAGAAGTTTATTATGGCTCGAGAATACTCATTACAAAATACTCGTAATATTGGCATAATGGCACACATTGATGCCGGAAAAACAACTTGTACAGAACGTGTTTTATTTCATACCGGAAAAATCCATAAAACTGGTGAAACCCACGATGGGGCATCACAAATGGATTGGATGGAACAAGAACAAGAACGTGGTATTACGATTACTTCAGCAGCCACTACTGCTTTTTGGAAGGGATATAGATTAAATATTATAGATACTCCAGGGCACGTAGATTTTACAGCCGAAGTTATTAGGTCACTGCGTGTGTTAGATGGCGCAGTAGCTTTATTAGATGCACAAGCCGGTGTTGAACCTCAAACGGAAACGGTTTGGAGACAAGCAACAGATCATAATGTTCCGCGTATTATTCTAGTTAACAAAATGGATAAAATGGGAGCAGATTATGAATATAGTCTTAAGACAATTGATAAAAGATTAGGAGTTAACGCAAAACCTATTGAGTGGCCTATAGGCGCCGAAAATGATTTCAACGGAATCATAGATATTGTTGGCTTAAAGGCATATGAATACGATGGTAAAAGTGATGAGACTCCAAAAGAAATTGAAATACCAGCCAATTTAAAAGAGTTTATTATTGAAAAAAGGAATGAACTAATAGAGGCTGTGGCAGAATTTGATGATGAATTAATGGAAAAATATTTAGAAGGCGAAGAAATAGCAATTGATTTAATAAAAAAAGCAATAAGAAAAGGAACTCTTGATGTTAAATTCTTCCCTGTTTTATGCGGAAGTGCCTTAAGTAATATGGGAGTTAAATTATTACTTGATGCAGTTATTGATTATTTTCCATCACCTTTAGATGTCGAATCAATAAAAGGAACTAATTTAAAAGGAGAGGAAGTTGAAAAACGTCCTTCTGATGATGAACCTTTTACAGCCTTGGCTTTTAAAATAATGACTGATCCATTTGTTGGTAAGTTAGCGTTCTTTAGAGTCTATTCAGGAAAACTTTCAAGCGGTTCTTATATATTAAATGCTAATAAGAATTCTAAGGAAAGAGTAGGAAGATTAT
>SKGN01000032.1 GCA_007117415.1 Bacilli bacterium
AGCTCGTCTCCACTGATTATACTAACTTTTTGATTATTAAAAAAAGATTTTGGCGGTATATGCTCGAACGTAAGCTTATCATTATTACCACATATATGGCATTTTCCTATTTTTTTCATATAAATCACCTTCTTATTTATCACAATTATATCACTGCTTTTGTCAAAAATTAAAGAAATGCCGACTAAATGCCGGTTTTTTTATAATTTCATACATGAAAAAAGACTACAATTTCTTGTAACCCCTTATATTCATTGGTGTCCCGTGTAGGGCTTGAACCTACGACCCACTGATTAAGATCAGTCTAGATGATGCTTCAATCTTTTCATTTCATTAGTCAACCTATATATGTTTTTAAATAATTAAAAATTGTAAAAAGGTTAATATAGTTATATAATTGATCTATAAGAAATGAGGAATAATTATGAATTTAAAAATTGGTGAGATTAATACGTTAGTCGTAAAAAAAAGAACTGACTTAGGATATATGTTGACAAATGACTGTGATGATGAGGTTTTATTACATTTTAAACAAACCCTAAAAGAATTAAAAGTTGGCGAGACGATTGATGTTTTTATATTATTAGATTCCAAAAAAAGAGTTACCGCTACTTGTGAAATACCATTTATTAGAGTTGGATTGCCTGGTTTTGTTAAAGTTACTAATATTGTAGCGGATTTAGGTGTCTTTATAGATAATAACGTCTTAAAGGATACCCTTATATCACGTGATGATTTACCAATTAATAATAAAATATGGCCTATAATAGGCGATACAGTTCTTTGTAAATTAAAATCAACGCCAACACAACTTATTGCTAAACTTGTATCGCCAGAAGAAGCTAAAGGCTTATTTAATTCAACTAATTCATTAAAGAAAAAGGAAAAAGTGAAGGCTCTTGTATTAAAAAATGGCGTTGAAGGCATCAACTTAATTACTTTAAAAGGGCATAATATATTTGTTTATTATAAACATAAAAGAAGAGATTACCGTATAGGCGAACAAGTACTTGTTACCATTATTAATGTTGGCGAAAATAATAATTATAATGGTACCCTACTAAAAGCTAAAATTCCTTTAATGTTAGAAGATGCTAATATTATTTTAAATTATCTTAAAGATAATAATGGCGTTATGGATATTACTACTGCAACAGATGTTCAAACAATTAAAGAGACTTTCAAAATGAGTAAAGCTTCATTCAAAAGAGCGCTTAGTAATTTATATAAAAAAAGAAAAATTGAATTTAAAGATGATAAAACTTTTTTAATTAATTAAAAGAAGGATTATAATTATAATTCCTTCAAAACACACCCTAAATAAAAAGAGACAATTATGTTGAAATTTATTTGGGAAAATCTTTGGAGGTTTTTTTATTAAAAATATAGGATATTTTAACGAAGTTGTAAAAAAACTTAAATATATTGATATACATATTAAAAAAGAGAATCTATTAATAATTAAAGTAAAGATGAAATTAAAAATGAACGAAACATAGATTCTTATGATTCATTCATTTATTTTATAAGAGATTATATTAATTATTCCTGAATAATTTCTTTTACCCTGCCAACCATATTATTTTCTACAATCATCACTTTAATACCGTGGGGATGCTTAAAACTGTTTGTTAATATACTTTTCACATGTCCTCTTGTTAATTTGTTTGTTCTTTGATCTTGTTTTAAAACTATATCAACAAGCGCTCCAACTTTAATATTATTTTTATTTTGTCCGTTCATAAATCCTCTTCATTCTATTATTGCAATTTACCGGCTACGAAACCGGTGCTTAACGCTATTGTAATATTATATCCACCAGTATGACCATGAATATCTAATACTTCACCAGCAAAATATATTTTATTATTAGTAAGTGATTCCATCGTTTTGAAATTAATATATTTCATATCAATTCCACCACCAGTTACAATACTTTGTTCAATAGTACCTGTCGATTTAATCGTGACCTTAAAATTTTTTAATGCTAAAAGAAGTTTTTGTTTATTAACTTTTGATGTAATACCTACTTTTAAGTTTGGTATTGTTTCATTAACGATATAATCTCCTAATCTTTTAGGTAAGTAATCTCTTACAAAACTATTGATTTCTTTTTTGGGGTTATAATCATTTAAAGATATGGCTAATTGGTCAAAAGTAAAGTTCGGTATTAAATCAATACCTATTGTAGCATACTTACTAGTTTTCAATTCATTATACACTTCGGCACTTATCTTAAATATAGCAGGCCCACTCAATCCAGTATGTGTAAATAACATAGATCCTGTTGCTTGACTCTTATTAAAAGTAATTAAAACACTATCTATAGTTATTCCAGCAAGAGGTAAGGGTTCCTTATTTATTAGGAATGTCTCAGCAGGATATAATTTAGTAACGGTTTGATCCATCTTTTCCGCCAATTTATAACCGTCACCTGTTGATCCTGTAACAGGATAACTAACTCCCCCAGTTGCAATAATAATCTTTTCTGTTTTATAGGTGTTTTTATTGGTCTTAACAATCTTATAGGTATCGCAATTCTCAATTGAATCAACAACTTCATTTAAATTAATAAAAACATTATTAATTTTTAATTGACTTTCCAAAGCATCTATTATCGTTTTTGATTTATTACTAATAGGGAATACTCTATCATTATCTTCTATTTTTAATGGCACTCCTATTTTAATAAAGTAATCAAATATATCTTGAGGACCAAATTGATTAAGAGCACTATATAACATTTTATTGTTAACGGGTATTTCATTAATAAACTCTTTTGTAGATTTTAAATTAATTACATTGCATCTACTTCCACCTGTCAATGCCATTTTTTTTCCTACTTTATCGTTCTTATCGATCAATAAAACCTTTTTATTGCTAGTTGCTGCACTAATACTTGCCATCATTCCCGCCGGTCCAGCACCAATCACTATTACATCATACATGATATCACTTCCTCAATTTATTAACCACTTTTTTATTAAGCTTAATAATTTAATGAGTTACATTTATTGTATAACATTTTTATTACAACTTTTATTATGGTTGCATTGCACCAAATAATACTAACCACGCTAATATCGATTTAGCAATCAAACTAAGAATAATATATACTCTTTCACCATATAAATAATTTTTCCATTTGTCTACCCTTTTATATTGTAAAATCATATTAATAGGAAAAGTATTAAAAACAACAAAATATGTTCCAACTATCGCCCATACAAACCAAGGAACCATATCAACGTTTCCATTACTAAACATATACATTAAAATAACTACCCAAGGCGTTATACCAGCAATTGTTCCCCATACAAAGGGGTCCCAATTAACTTTTTTTTGGTTTTGATTCATTTGCTCCATTACAAGACCAAATATATTCATCAAGGCATTAACAACAAATATTAAAAGTAATGCCGAAAACTCAAACACTCCAAACAATGTAGCAATTAATACAATCATTATTGATGAGGACAACGCATATTCATACCAACGATATTTATTAATACCGATTTTAAGTCCTTCTATATATTTCTTTTGTTTATAAACAATTATAAAGTGTGCTCCAGCAGATATGAACAAGAACAATGAAACTAATATTCCAAATGGTAGTTTAAATAAATCTTTTGTTTCAGTAACCAACGCTTCTATTTTAAAATCAAATGTTAAATATGATTGAATAATAGTTGGCGAAAATTCTGTTATTTTTTGAATCACACTAGTTGCTAAAATAAGCATAATTATTGCTTGTAACAAATGAAAGATACCCATTTTTTTATTAAAATTGAGTAAATTGGTATATTCTTTTTTCATAATATTAAAACTCCTTTTATAACAATTATACTATAAATTAATAATTTTTCCATATAATAAATAAATTATGAAAAAAAGATTGCATCTTTGCAATCCTTATATTTAATATTGGTGTCCCCTGTAGGGTTCGAACCTACGACCCATTGATTAAGAGTCAATTGCTCTACCAACTGAGCTAAGGAGACATAAGATGGTGAACAATGTAGGACTCGAACCTACGACCTCTACCACGTCAAGGTAGCGCTCTAACCAACTGAGCTAATCGTCCGACACGCAAATATATTTTACAATAAAACAATATAAAATACAACCATTAGATGATTAAAAAAAATATCTATTATCTTAGTTCTTTAACCTTTTAGTTAAAATCACTCTTATAATAAATATCTCTATCTAATTCATAGTGAACTTAAATAACGTTTTCGTCATATTTTGTTCTGTCATTATTTGGTCTTTCATCAACGTAATTAAATCCACATTCTTCAAGTGTTATTTGAGGTAGAAAATTACTAGCAAATACATAAGTTGCTATTTTAGAACAATTATAGGTATTAAAACATCTTTTAACTCCTCTTACTAGTCTTATATATTATCAAAATCATTGCTTTATCTTTATTTTTGATTCATCCTTATTATAATTAGTAAGAACTTTAAAAGCCTCATTGAAAAATTTATAGAGTCTATGTTTAGTATCTAAATCATCTTGATCAATTTTGCTTCTTAAATCGTTCCTGGTATTTTTAATATAAACACCAAAATTTTCAATATCATAACGGTCTGGTTTCTTGTTAAACTTAAATATAATACAATCATTGCCCTGCTCTATGCTTAAGTATTTTTCTTTTATGCTATTAACATCATCACTATCTATTAATAAACTATTTTGATTTTTTAAAAGATTTCTAATTGATTCATATAAAAGATTATCAGATTTAATAACAACATCTGTATTTATAGCATTATCTTCTAAATTAGGGTCCCATAATCCTATTTCAAAATCACCAAATAACCCACCATGACAAAAGTCAAGTGTTCTTAAAATATCATCTTTATTTTCATCGAAGAAATACATACTTATAATTATTCTTCCTTCATCATTGTCAAATATATAACCGATGTTTCCTTCTTTTATTGGTTCATACATAATTTCAACTCCTAAAATAATAACCAATTTAATTTTCAATAAGTTATTATATAAGAAAGAATTAGAAAGTGCAACTTAAATCTACTAAAGTGCCTTTTATTGCTAAACTACCTATTTTGTGTTAATATATGCAATCAAAAGGAGATCCTATATGAAAAAAAAATATATATTAAGCAAAGCAGCTTTTTTATCAGCTTTTGCTATTTTGGCATCACTTTATATACCAAAGTCTTTAGCGAGAGCTCCTGTACAAAGTTATATGACTAACCCCCCATCTATTGAAGCTACTATTGATACAAGCATTTCAGAAGCTACTCCTCCTATGACCTATGTAGAAATGATCCCTGAACCTACTATCGTTCCTTACTTACCACCAAATGAAATCAAAGAAATAACATTAAGTTTTATTGGGGATTGTGTTATTGGAACGGATACTAATTTTAGCTACACTAATAGTTTTACTCAAGTATTTGATAATAATAATGGTGATTATGGATACTTCTTTAGAGGGGTTAAAGATGTATTAGAGAATGACGACTTAACAATTGCCAACTTAGAAGGAACGCTTACCACAGCCACTATAAAAAGAGATCGAAAATTTAATTTTAAGGGTGATCCCTCATATGTAAATATATTATTAGAAGGTAGTGTTGAGGTAGTTAATCTAGCTAATAATCATACCTTTGATTACTTACAAGTAGGATATGATGATACTATTAATACTTTAGATAGTGCTAATATTAGACACTTTGGTTATAGTTCATATCTAATTGAAGAAGTAAAAGGAATAACAATCGGTTTTGCTGGATTCACTGGTTTTGATAGTATAAAAAACACTACTATTCAAATTGAAGAAGCGATGAAATATTTTGATGAAAAAGGAGTAGATATAAAAATAGGGTCCTTCCATTGGGGGATTGAATATGAATATATGTTTAATGCTCATCAACAAACCCTAGGAAGATTTGCTATTGATAAGGGTGCTGATCTTATTATCGGGCATCATCCTCATATTCTTCAAGGTATTGAAGAATATAAGGGAAAGTATATAGTATATTCTCTAGGGAACTTTGTCTTTGGCGGTAACACTAATCCTCGAGATAAGGATTCAATGATATTTCAAAAAATATTTGTTTATAAAAATGGAGAACTTATTGAATCTAACATTAACATTATCCCTGTTTCTATTTCATCAAAAACATATATTAATGATTATCAACCTAATATTTATCATAATGAAGAAGATAAAGTTAGGGTTTTAGATAAAATTAATAAACATAGTAAAAATTTTGAATACCAAAGATAACTAAAAAAATAAGAGAAAAAATCTCTTATTTTTTTCAATTTAATTTACCTTTAACACCCTTAATACCACTATGATTTTGTAATATATTAGTATCAAATGAAGTAATAAGTCTTCTTTTATTTTTATAATTTTTAATAGCTAAAGATATTAATTCATCTAATAATACAGTATAGTTTTTACCAATTGGATCCCATAAATAAAATGATAAAGATCCCGGAATAGTATTGATTTCATTAACATAAACTTTGTTTTTGTTTTTATCAATTAAAAAATCAATGCGAGATACACCCGCTGTATTTAGAATTTTAAATGTTTCTTGGGCTAATTCTATTATTTCTTTTCGCTGTTTGTCCTCTATTCTTGCTGGTATAACGCGGTTAGTTGCGGCCATTCCTTTCATTTTACCATTTTTAGTATTTCCTAAATATTTATCTTGATAGGTTAAAAATTCATCATTACTCATTACTTCTTCTATTTCACTTGTTTCTTGATATTCATAATTGCCTAGAACACTACAATTAACTTCAATTAAATCTTCTACTACTTCTTCGATTACTATCTTAGAATCATATTGCATAGTATCTAAAATAGCTTCTTCTAGGTCTTCTTTGTTAGAAACACGATTAATACCCACACTACTACCTAATTTAGCTGGTTTTAATATAAGAGGAAAGTTTAATTTTTCTATTTTGGAAATAATATCTTCTTTGTTTTCTTTATATTCAAAATCAAAGAACCAGACATATTTAGTTATTGGTATTTTAGCACTTTCAAAAATTTGTTTCATAAAAACTTTATCTTGTCCAACGACACTCCCATATATATCTGATCCTACATAAGGTATACCAATTAAATCTAAATATCCTTGGATAGTACCATCCTCAACATTAACCCCATGAACAATAGGAAACGCGATATCGATTTCCTCAATAATTAGTTTTAAACCTTTTTTGTTTTGAAGATAAAACTTACCCTCTTTATTATATAATACTACGTTTTTAGCATACCTTTTTAAATTATCTAAATCACTATAATTATCAATGTTTTTTAATAGATTACCGGTATACCATTCTCTTTCTTTCGTAATATAAATAGGAATTATTTCATACTTATCTTCATCCATCGCTTTCATAGCTTGAATAGCGGAAATTATACTAACTTCATGCTCTACTGATTGGCCACCAAAGATAACTCCAATTTTCATTTTCATTTTTTACTCCTCCTTAAATATATCTGGTAAATCATTTTCAAGTAATACATATATTTCTTTTTCTTTTATTTTATTTATCAATTCAAAAGCCTTTTTAAAATCATTAATAACATGTAATTTTTTATTATCATATTTGGCTTCTTCTAAACCATCCTGGATAGGTTTGGTTTGATCTTTACCAACTAAGATAACCATATCACATACTTTGGCTATTTGTTTGCCAAATTCTTTGTTTAGTTCATATTGTTTTTCTCCTAGTTCAACCATCCCTGGAGTTACTATTACTTTGGCTCCTGGCATCATTTCTAGGACATCCACAGCCATTTTAGCCCCAACTGGGTTAGAATTATAAGCATCATCAATTATATTTAATTTGCCGCTCTTTTTGAGTTCTAAACGATGAGGAGTAGGTTTAACTTGTTTAACTGCCTTAGCTAACTGTTCTTTAGACATTCCTAATTTATAACCAAGCGCTACCGAAGACAAAATATTATATACATTAGCGTACCCTAATAATTTAGTTTCACAAGCATATTTTTTATTATCATC
>SKGN01000063.1 GCA_007117415.1 Bacilli bacterium
CCAGTTGTAAATTTGATTTTTTCTGGCATTGCTTCAATAATCGTAATTGTTCTACCATTCCATCTTGTATTACCGGTTGAATCAGTAGCTGAATAATTACACCAATATACACCTGGGTTTTTAATAATATGTTCTTCAGTTACATTTATATCAGTATCTTTAACACGACAATTTCTTAATACCGCTGGGATTTCATTATCATCCCATTCATCATATGCAGTCCCTATATTATCGCTATCAGGAAGATTACTTAAGTTAGTATTTTGTTCAAATCTTGGGTTCCAGCCAGTTGTAAATTTGATTTTTTCTGGTATAGCTGCAATTACTTTGACGGTTCTAAGTACTTCTTTAGCTAAATTACCTGAACTATCACTTACGTTATAAGTTACTGTATAAGTACCAATTACATTAGTATTTAAGGCGTTTGTATCAACTGTAACATTACTTGTAATATCTTCGTCGTGATTATCTATCGCTTCATATCCAGGATCTACAAATGAAGTTCCTATCTCCATCACATAAGGTTTTTCGCTATCTATCAAAGTAATTACTGGTGGAGTAGTATCTACTACATTAACAGTTCTAACTACTTCTTTAGCTTCATTAAGGGCTTTATCTATCACATTATAAGTAACATAATATGTTCCAAGTTTATTAGTATTAACGTCACTAGCATCAATATTAATTTTGTTAGAAATAATTCCATCAGGGATATCAATCGCAACAGCCCCTTTTTCTTCATATATATCTTGATATTCTATAGTAACTATTTTTGGTCCTTTTAAAAATATTATAGGTTTAGAATTATCTAAATAAAAATGATTGCTTCTTGATATTTGAGTGTTTCCATAAATATCTTTAGCTATAGCATATAAATAAATTCTTCCTGTAAAACCTTGAGGAGTTACAATTTCAGAAGTAGTTGTATATGGTTTACCTAATAAATTAAAAGTTCTTTCGCTTGGTGTTATAGGTAAGATACTCCATATATATTTTAGACTTGTTTCATCAATATCACTTAAATCAAACAAATTAATAGTAGTTGAATGACTTTGTGAATAAACATCTATTCCACAATTAATAAATTCTATTACAGGTGGAGTAGTATCTACTACATTAACAACTCTTACAACTTCATCAGCGTTATTACCCGAACTATCAACTGCATTATATGTTATTACATATGTGTTTACAGTGTTAGTATCCACTACGTCTCCACCAATTATAAGTTCAACTGTTTCATCATAATTATCAGTTACTGTTGCCCCAGCATCTGTATATTCGTCACCTAATTGAATTACTTTATCATCACCAATAAGTTCTATCACTGGGGGGATATTATCAACTACATTAATAGTTCTAACGACTGACGCTATATTACCAGCAGTATCGTTGGCCGTATAAGTTACTGTGTATATACCAAGAACATTAGTATTAACTTCTCCACTTATAGTAATACTAGCATTTACATCGCCATCAATATTATCAATAGCAGTTGCCCCTAATTCTTCATATTCTCCAAACACTTCAATTGTTATAGAGTCGTCTCCTAACAACGTAATGACAGGGGGGGTATTATCCACGGTTGTAGTTCTAGTTTGTACCGGACTAAATGTTTGGATTATATCCGTACTATCATCATCATCTAAATCATCATCCGTTAAAGGGTCTCCTGACTCCTTTGGAATCTCTTCTTGGATGTTATTATCTGGCTCATCAACGCCTTCATCAGTAGGATTATTTTGGGCAAACGTAAATATCCCTAAGAATAGCATTATGGTAGCTGCAATAATAACAATAAATTTCTTCTTTAACATATATAAATTCCTCCTTATTATATGTTTATCTTTTTATATATTAATTATTCAAACAAAAAACTGCATTATATTTAATGCAGCCGAACTATCATAGTATTACAATTACAGCTAATAATACCTTAGACTTCAAACTTTGCGTCCTTTTCTTTCAAAAAGTTTGCCAAGAAAGAATAATGAATATATAAATTTAATGATATAGTATCACAGATTCTTCTAAATGGCAATTTTTGTTGTTTTTTTACATTTACTTTACAAATCCTAATTTGTTAAAAGGCCATATAATGATAAAAGGCTTGCCGGTAATATCTTCCTTAAACACAAATCCAAATGATCTACTATCAGTTGAATGCTCTCTATTATCACCTATTACCATATACATTTCTTCCGGAATAACATCATAGCCTAACTCTTCAATAGAAAAATCATTAGTAACACCATCATATTCAAATGGTTCTTCTATTTTTATTCCGTTAACATATAAAATGTTATTATTATACTCGATTTTTTCGCCTGGTAACCCTATTATTCTTTTAATTAAATAACTAGGTACATCATATTCAAACGCTATAATATCAAATCGTTTAAATTCTTTTACTTTGTGAAATACTCTATCAATAACCATTATATTACCGTTCTGTAAATTAGGTTCCATCGAATCACCTACTACTTCAATCGGTGATAAAATATAAACTCTTATTAAAACAATTATTACAATAATTATTACATACCCAAAAACATCTTTTATAAATTCTATAACGTCTATCATCGTCTATCTCCTATTCTCTATCTTTTATTTTACCATCATATAAAATTATGTCAATCTTTACTATCTTCTCGTGCTCGAGGATGAGAATGTAAATATACATCTCTTAATCTCTCGTTAGTAACATGAGTATATATTCCCGTAGTTGATAAATTAGTATGTCCTAATAATTCTTGAACGGTTAATAAATCTGCCCCATTTTCTAACATATGGGTGGCAAAAGTATGCCTTAAAGTATGGGGAGAAACATGGGTTTTTAAACAAGCTTTTTTTATTAATTTATTGAATATATATCTGACACCTCTAGTGGTTATATTATTACCCTTAGCGTTTAATATTAAATAATCTGATAAATTATTTTTCAATAAATCCTTGCGCCCTACTTTTAAATATAAATTCAACACTTCTTCACAATAACCCCCATATATAACTAATCTTTCTTTTTTTCCTTTGCCTAAAACATTTATAATATGGTTATAAGAATCAATATCACTTAACTTAATATTGACCAATTCTTGAACTCTAATTCCAGTTGCATATAACAATTCTAAAATTAACATGTCTCTTTGTCCGATTACCTCATTAATATCTGGTAGCGAAAAAAGATCTTCTAAATCATCATTATATAAAAATTTTGGTAATTTTTTTTCTTTTTTAGGATAAGCGATTAACTCAAAAACGTTCTCTTTGACAACCCCTTGTATTGTTAAAAAACGATAGAAGCTACGAAGAGAACTTAGTTTCCTTGAAACAGTTGCCCTTGAATATTTTTTATCATATAAAATCATTAAATATTCTCTAATTTGTTGATATGTTAAATTTAAATGATCATCATTCTTGGTGTTAAGATATAAAAAATAATCACTAATATCATTTTCATAGTTTGTAATTGTATATGGAGAATAGTTTTTTTGATACGTTAAATAATTAATAAAAGAGTGTAGATGGTTATTCATAATTATCACCTATTTTATATTTTACCATAAAAAAAGAAAGTAAAAAACTAATAAGATTTTTACTTTCCTTTATAATCTAAATCAAACATAGATGTCTGCCTGAGGGGTTCATCCTTTGTTTCAAGCGTTTGTTTTAGTTCTTCTAAAATTTTTTTATCATTAATTTCATTTATTTTTTCTACTATTCCTTTGTTTTTTTCGTATTCTATAATCATTGGATAAGCATCTCTTATGGCCTTGCTTTCGCCTGAACCATCTTTATCTATCATAGTTAAGAACCTTTTTATTAAAAAGTTATATTCTTCATAATTAAAACCCTGATTTTTTAAAAGTTCTACTGCTAATGATCGAAGCTGATTATGTTGCATTTTTATTTGCGAATACTTTTTTAAATATACATTTCGGAAAGAAGGATCATTAATATATGTGGCTATTTTTTTTCCAATTAATGAGCGATTTAAAATATTTTTATCCTTTTTAAAAAATACTCTGGTTTCAGGAATTCTTGTTATTTTCTCGTTATCGTTAAGTTTAAGATTCTTCTTTTCAACTTTTTTTTTCGTTCTTTCATCAATTATTACAAATTTAACCGGATTTTTAGGACTATCGGTTAAATTGAGTTTATATAGGTTTTTAATATGATCAAATAAACTAAACTCGGTATTAAAAGAAGTTGTTAATTCATCTATTTCTAATAATGTTTTATAACATAAATCTGGAATGTCGATTAATTTATAATTAATAACCGGTTTTAAACTATAAAATGCGTTTTTCTTTTTAGTAATTTTATTATTCATCATAACACCTCAATATATTTATTATCTTATCACCTTAATTTGTTCATGTCAAAAACTCTTTATACTAACTTATTATCATTTTGTTTCCTTTTCAACACATTTAGGACACACAACTTTATCCTTTTTCCATACTAATAAATTCCCACATTTTTCACATAAAGCACCCGTAGGCTTATCCCACATTGCATAATCACACTTTGGATATGCATCACAGCCATAGAAAATTTTACCTCTTTTAGTTGTTTTTTCAATAATCGTTCCTTCACATTTAGGACATTTTGTAATGGCTATTTTTTCTTTTTTAGTAGTTTTTATATGTTTACATTTAGGAAAATTACTACATGCTACAAAAGAACCATATTTGCCATTTTTAACTACCATGGGACTGCCACACTCTGGACAATCTTCACCTGCTAATTCTGGTTCTTTTTTCTCCATCTTATCAAAAGCGTTTTCAACCATTGGCTCAAAACTTTGATAAAAATCACTTAAAAGTTTATTCCAAACCTCTTTGCCCTCAGCAACATTATCTAAACTTGTTTCCATTTGGGCGGTATATTTTACATTTATTAAATCACTAAAAAATTCTAGCAATTTTTCAGTCGTTTCAATCCCTATTTCCGTCGGTATAAATTTTTTCTCATTTATTTCAACATAATTACGTTCATTTAAAGTATCAATTATCTTAGCATAAGTGGAAGGCCTTCCTATTCCTAATTCTTCTAATTCTTTTATTAATTTGGCTTCTGTATACCTAGCTGGTGGTTTAGTAAAATGTTGTTCCTTTTCAATTTTGTTAGCCACTAAAACGCTTGATTTAAATTTATCTAACGGCGGAAGTTCCTTCTCTTCACTTTTTTCATAATCTTTATATATTTTAAGATAACCATCAAAAAGTAAACTTTGTCCAGTCGCTTTAAATTGATAATTATTATTATCTAAAATAACTGTTGTTTGGGCTACTTTAGCTTCCTTCATTAACGAGGCTAAAGCTCGGTAATAAATTAAGCGATATAATTTATATTCGTCCTCTTTTAAATAATTTTTAATAGTATCCGGATGCCTATTAATACTAGTTGGTCTTATAGCCTCATGAGCATCTTGTACTTTGCTTTTATTTTTGTTTTTCTTTACAAAACCTAAATATTCTTTGCCAAAATTAGTTTCAATATAATGATAAGTACTTTTAATAAATTCATCACTCATTCTTGTTGAATCAGTACGCATATAAGTAATTAACCCAGTTGTTTCATTCGCTAAATCAATTCCTTCATATAACCTTTGAGCTATTGACATAGTTCTTTTAGCATTAAAATTTAATTTAGTACTAGCTTCTTGTTGTAATGAACTAGTAATAAAAGGCATTTTGGGATATTTATTTTTATTCTTTTTATCAATTGATTCAATTTTAAAAGCATTAGATAGTTTATCTATTATTCCTTTAGCTTCTAACTCATTTTTTATGTCTATTTTTTTCTGGTTAAACTTTTCTAAATTAGCTTCAAAATCCTTAAATATAGCTTTTATAGTCCAATATTCTTCTTCAATAAAATTTTGGACTTCTTTTTCGCGATCAACAATTAATTTTAAGGCTACACTTTGAACTCTTCCGGCACTTTTACCACCGGTCTTAGATTGCATTAATTTACTTAATCTAAAGCCAATAATACGATCTAAGATACGTCTTGTTTCTTGTGAACGAACCAAATCATCATCAATTTTTCTTGGGTTTTTAAAGGCTTCTTGAACTATATCTTTAGTTATCTCATTAAATATAACTCTTTCATATTGATCATCTTTTATTTCTAAAGCATCTTTTAAATGCCAACTTATAGCTTCTCCTTCTCGGTCTGGGTCAGTTGCTAAATAAATCATATCGCTTTTTTTAACTTCTGTTTTTAACTCCGATAATACTTTTTTCTTACCTTTAATTGTTTGATAAGTAGGAGCGAAATGATTTTCAATGTCAACTCCAAATCCATATTTTCCACTTGTTGCTAAATCTCTTACATGCCCTTTACTAGATAAGACTTTATAATCTTTGCCTAGATGTTTTTCAATTGTCTTACATTTACTTGGAGATTCAACAATGACTATTTTTTTTGGCATATAAACACCACTCTTTCCTAATATATTATTCAATTTATTTTATTTTTTTCTTCTAAAATAGCATAAACAGGCTTATAACTTAATCGATGTTCATTCAATATACCATATTTTTTTAAGGCTGACAAATGTTTTTTTGTGGGATACCCTTTATGATTTTTAAAGCCATATACTGGATATTTTTTATCTAACTCTTCCATCATTTTATCTCTTGTTACTTTAGCAATAACCGAAGCGGCCGCTATCGAGATACTTTTACTATCACCTTTAATAATGGCATAACTAGGAATATCAATATCTAATTCAAGGGCATCTATTAAAACATAATCCACTTCACATGTTAAATTATTTAGAGCCTCTTTCATAGCCTCTTTAGATGCTTGGTAAATATTTATTTCATCAATTCTTTTTTCATTTATAATACCTATTCCAATACCTAGAGCTTGTTCTTTTATAATATCAAAGAAGGTATTTCGCTTTTTTACTGATAATTTTTTGGAATCAGTTAGTCCTTCTAATTTAAATCCCTTCGGTAATACCACTGCCGCGCTAACTACGGGCCCTATTAAAGGCCCTCTTCCTACTTCATCAATTCCGGCTATATAATTGTATCCTTTTTGATATAAATTCTTTTCATACTTATATAAATCATTCATGCTATCGCCTCTCTTTGCATTATAACAAAAAAATAAAGACAAATAAATTATTAATTTATTATCTTTACATTGTTTTTATCGTTACTATTTATATAAATTGAAATATGAGGTCTAAATAACAAAGAATAATTATAAATTTTACGATCCTTTATATTTTTAAGACCCGTCGCTATAGTGTTTCGAACGGGATATGTATGATTTTCTTTGTAATTATAAGTTATGTTTAATTTTTTATAATCAATACCTTCTTCAACAGTGCTAGTTAAACTAATATATTCATCATAATATTTTATTTTAATAATTATAGTATCTTCTTCTATATTATCATCTTCAATTATGTTAATAAGCTCCCATTTTCGATTAATTCTAAATTCTTTGTTATCAATACTTTGTTCGATTGTTATTTCACGACTTACCATATTAGTTTCTGGTAAAGTATTTACAAATTCAAATTGATATAAATCAGTAATAGTTATAACAACACCAACAATTAAGATAAGAGACCCTATTAAAAAAGAAATAAAATGTTTAGCCATTACTTTAAGCCCCCTTTAAATATTAAATAAAAGATTAAGGAAATAACCGAACCAATTATAATTAAAAAACCAATTATAATAAGAATAGGGCCCATAAGAAAAACCCCATTTATCATCATCCCTATTAATATTCCTAAAGTTATTACAAGACCAATTATAAAACCAAATAACGAAAAAATAAGAGGGAGTGCTAAAATAAAGATTCCTATTTTAAAAATAATTGTTAATACGTTTAATAAGTTAGATGAATTACTATTAGTTTTAGTTGTTTCATCTATTGATTCTGCTATTACTTCTTTTTTCTTTTTATTAGGTTTAGTTTGTTCATTAATTAAGTCATCTTTAGTAATACGTTTAATAAACATAATCAAACTAAAAACAACCACAATAAAATAGGTGATTTGCAATAAAATAACCCATAACCCTATTAAACCAGAACCAATTGGAGGGCCTATTAAACTTAAAAACCCTACTCCAATAGCTTCAACAAACCAAAAAGGTATTTTAAGTAAAAAGAAGGCTAAAATAAGCAATAATATATAAATAACTATTTCAATAATTTTTTGACTATCCTGTTTCGTAATTTTATTAACAAAATTTTCTACTCTTAACACAATGAAATCAATAAAATCTTCAAATTTATTATCCCTTTTAGAATTATTTGAACCTTTTTTTCGATAATATTTAGCCGATATTTTATGCTCTTTTAAAATCTTTTCTGTTAATTCATTAATAGATCCAACTGCTTTAACCGCCTCTTTTTCTTCTTTGCCCTTTTTTATTAAGTCATCTATTTCTTTTTCTATTTCCTTAAGTATTTTTGTTCTTGCTTGTTCTTCAATAACATCTAATTTTAAATTTAATTTAGTTAAAAATGTTTTCTTTTTCATTCTTTACTCCTTCTACAAAACGATCAAAAGTTATAACTCCTAATTTTCCTTCGTTTAAATCTTTAACAATTGACGAAGAAACTTTTAAATAATCAATTTGACCACCCTTAATAATATACCCTCTTTTTTTTCCTATATGTTCAAATGTAATATATATATTTTCGTAATCAATTTCACTAATATCATATCTTTCTTTTAAATAACGGGAATAATATTTATTAATCATTTTTAAAATATAAACACTAACTTCATCAATGGGAATAATTTCTTCTTTTATTATTGATAATGCCGCTAAATTAAAACCTGTTTGTTCATTATCTATTTTAGGCCATAATATTCCAGGACTATCCATCATTTCTATTTCTTTATTTATTCTAATCCACTCTAACCCTTTAGTTATACCTGGTTTATTACCCACTGCCGCTACTTTTTTACCAGCTAAGCGATTTATCAAAGTTGATTTACCCACATTAGGAGCACCCATAATTAAGGCTCTAGTGGCCCTTTTTTGGAGTCCCTTTTGAGTTCTTTTTTCAAAAATTTGATTACTTATCTTATTAGTAACTTTAATTATTTCCTCAATATTAATATTCCTTTTTAAATCTACCTTTACTACTTCTATTCCATTAGTTTGATAATGCTTTACCCATTTATCCGTTTCCCTTAGATCGCATAAATCAATCTTAGTCATGATAATTATTTTGGGTTTATTTTTAATATAGTCATCTATATCTTTTACTCGAGAAGAAAATGGTATTCTAGCATCAACTACTTCATATATAATATCAATTAAAGATATTTTCTCTTTTATTAATCTTTTCGTTTTAGCCATATGTCCTGGATACCAATTGATACTCATTTAGTCACCTTCTATCTTACTACCCCAAATCGCTCAAATGGAAAAAGAATAAAATTAGCTTTTCCCATTATATTTTTTTTACTAATAAAACCAATATAACGACTATCAGTTGAATTATTACGGTTATCTCCTAATACAAAATAAGTATCGCTGGGCACTTTATCATACCCTATATCTAATAAACTAAAATCAGTGGTTCGATATTGAAAAATAAAATTTTCAGCAATAAAATTACCATCTATATATAAATTATTGTTACGATATTCAACAAATTCCCCTGGTAGTCCAACAACTCTTTTAATTAAAGATTCGTTATTATGTTTAAAAACGATAATATCAAAACGCTCTATTTTATTAGTGCGATAACCTATAATATTTAGGAGCATTATATCATCATTAAATAAAGTATCTTGCATCGAATCTCCATTTACTTGAACGGGGGTTATAATATACGTCCTAAGAAGAATCACCAATAAAATAATAAGTCCATATTCAATTATTATTTTTATCATTACCATAACAATACCAAAAATAAGGCAGTAAGCCTTATTAATTTCTTTCTTTAATTTTAAATTGTCTAACTAAATTTCTCAAGAAATTTAATTTAGCTCTTCTTACTTTTCCTTTTTTTAGAACAGTTATACTGTCAAGTTTAGGAGAATGAAGGGGAAAAGTTCTTTCAACACCTACACCAGAAAATTTTTCGCGGACCGTAAATGTTTCACTTATTCCGCCACCTTTTTTAGCTATTACAACACCTTTAAAAGATTGAACACGCTCGCGTTCTCCCTCTTTGATTTTAACATCTACTTTTAAAGTGTCCCCAACTCTAAATTCGGGAATATTAGGGTTTAAGTGCTTCTTAGTTATTTTGTCAATTACATTCATGTATGTCACTCCTTCTTTAATATATGATCATAAATATAATTAGCGGATCATTTTCAACATTTTAAATTCTAACATATATAATGATAATTAGCAACTATTTATATATATTATATTGTTTTTTTTTAATAATAGTATTAATTAATATTACTACATTGATCTTCCTCTTGTTTCTTTTGAAGAATTATTTATATGTAAATGTTTTCTAATCATTAGTTCATTTAATAAAAGTTGTATTTTTTTAATAATTAAGTCTCCATAATCTAAGCCTACATAACCTATATAATGGTCAATTAAATATTTTTTATATTTTTCAATATCAAAAATTAATAATTGAGCACTAGTGGAATCATCATCTTCATCTAATTCATGCATTCTCTCTATAAATATTTTTAATTTCTTTTCTACTTTTGTTTTTATAACTTTTTTAATAAAGCTTGGTTCTATTAAAATCATTTTAGTAACGCTGATAACATCATTGCGTTTGGCATTATTTCTAGGAGTAATATCCATGCCATCTAATATTAATAAATTAATAATAGCTATATTACCAATTCTAGCATCCTTAACTAAACAATAGGTAACTTTTTTAGTTATTAAATCAGGTCTTTTTTGCATGGTCTTAATAATACGCTCTGTTTGGCGCCATTTATCAATATTTTGATGATGACCGGTTAACAAAATATCAGGTACTCTCATTCCTTTAAAAGTTCTAGGTTTTGTATAATTAGGATGATCTAAAAGATTATCATAAAAGGACTCTATTTGGTGAGCTTTATCATCAATAACACCTGGGAGTAATCTAATAACGCTATCTGCTACAACCATACTAGGGAGTTCTCCTCCGGTTAAAACATAATCTCCAATACTAATTTCCATATCAACTATTGAAGTAACTCTCTCATCAAAACCTTCGTAATGACCACATAAGAAAATTAAATGTTCTTCTTTACTTAAAGTAGTCGCTAACTTTTGATTATATAACACTCCTTGAGGAGTTAACAATACCACTTTCGTTTTCTTATTTCTTATTGATTCAACAGCATCAAAAATAGGTTGACACATCATAATCATTCCAGCTCCGCCACCATATGGAGTATCATCTACTCTTTTGTGTTTGTCTTTAGCATAATCTCTGATATTGTGAACTCCAACCTGAACTTTTTCAGTATCAATAGCTCTTTTAATAATAGATTCACCTAAAAAACCATCAAACATATTAGGAAATAATGTTAAAATATCAATTTTCATCTATAAGCCCCCTTATATTTTTGATATGAATTTCTTGTTTGCTTAATATTACTTCTTTTATAAATAAATCAAGATACGGAATTAAAAGGCGATTATTACCAACAATCAAAATATCATTAGCACCTTTTTCTCCCCTCATGTACCCGGTTACATAACCTATTAATTTAAGCTTATCATATACTTTATAACCTTCTAAATTTTGAATTAACTCTAAATCATTATCAACCTTAAAATCTTTTTTATTTATATATACTAAACTTCCTTTTAGATGTTCAATATCATTGATATTATTGATGCCTTCTAAGGTTATCATATCATATTGTTTATGCTTTCGGTATGTTTTTATGTGGTATTCATCTTTTTTTTTACCTAGATAAATTACCCTATCTGCTTTAAAAATAATATTTTTTAATTTGGTATCAGAAATGATTTTAATTTCCCCTTTTATACCATGCGTATTTACATATTTCCCAATTAAAGTATATTCCATAAATCACCTACAAACTTAATTGATATAATATTATACTACAAGCAACCGTAACATTCAAGGATTCACAATTCTCATTTGTCTTAATATATAAAAATTCATCACAAAGTTCTTCCGTTTCTTCAGATATTCCGCTTCCCTCATTCCCCATTACTAACGCGAATTTAGAAACATCAATTAATTCTTTAGCATTTTTTCCATAAGTTACTTTAGTTCCTAAAATAAGATAATTATTGTTAGATAATTCTGGTAAAAAAGTTAATAAATCTCTTCTAATAATATTAACGTGAAATAACATTCCCTGAGAAGAACGAACACATTTAGGATTATAAACATCCACCGTTCCATTTCCTAATATGACCGTATCAATATTAAAGGCAACAGCACTTCTAATTAAAGTTCCTAAATTACCTGGGTCTTGAATTCCATCAATAACTAAAAGTCTATCCCCTAATTTTTCTCTTTCTTTTATTTTTCGACAAACAGCCATAACGTTAACCGGAGTAGTTAAAGTAGAAATAGAATCAATTATTTCTCTAGTTACATAAGTTATCTCAACATTGAGCGGTAATAATTCATTTTTTTCTAATATTAATTCCTCAATATAGCCTAACTTATAAGCTTCTAATACTAGGTGCATTCCTTCTACTAAAAATTTATTTGTTTTTTCTCTATATTTACGCGTTTTTAACTTTTTCCATTCTTTTACCTTTGCATTATCGAATGATTCAATTAACATACTCTCACCTATTCCTTAAATCTTTTCTTAATTTTTTATAATCTTTTTCATATTTGCTAACCAATTCCCAGTAAACCTTAGAATGATTACCATAAACAAAATGACATAGTTCATGAATAATAACATAATCGATATATTTAATATCCCTTTTTATAAGTTCTAAATTAATTGTTATAGAGTTATTACGCCGATTACATACACCCCATCTGGTTTTCATCTTTCTTATTTTAAGAATAGGCAAAGGAATATCCTCTTCAAAACGATCATAAATAAGCTTTAATCTTTCTTTATAAATTGGTAACGCTAGTAATTTATAATCCTTATCTATATTTTCTTTATCCTTAACAAAAAATTTATTATTATAAATTTCAGGTAATTTTAAATTTGATACTATAATAACATCAACTTTATGACCTAAAAAATAATATCCATCCCGTTTAGGTAATGATCTTTTAATCATTTTTTTAATATTATCAATTTCTTTTAATAACATCTTATTTACTTCTTTATGATTGGTAAATCTAGGCGTACTTACATATATCTTATAATCTTCTTTAACTCTAATATAAGTATGTTTAATTTTTTTATGAATGATTATTACTTCATAATTATTATTATCAATTGTTAGATACATCTTATCACCATAATAATTATACCATTATATCCTTTTTTTACAAATAAGCATTAATAAAAAAACAATAATGTATCAATTAATTTACATCATCGTTTTGGGTTAAATATGATTTAACAACATTATTCATCATCATCATAACAGTCATTGGACCGATACCACCTGGAACGGGAGTTATTAAAGAGCATTTTTCAAAAACATCATCAAAATTAATATCACCATATATTTTTTTGCTTCCATCTTTTCTATTTATTCCTACATCAATAAGAATGGCATTCTCTTTAATCATTTCTTTATTGATCAAATCTTTCTTACCAACCGCTACTATTAATATATCAGCTTCTTTAGTAAATTTTTTAAAATCTTTAGTTTTAGAATGGCACATAGTAACAGTTGCATTTCTATTTAATAATAAATGAAATAAAGGCTTTCCTACTAAATTACTTCTACCAACAATAACAATATGTTTACCTTCTAATTCAACATTATAAAAATCAAGAAGTTTGATAATACCGGCGGGAGTACATGGGACATTCACGCCATAATTATTGACTAAATTGCTGATATTTGAGGATGTAAGACCATCAACATCTTTAAGAGGGTCAATTATATCAATAATTTTTTGACTATCAAGATGATTTGGCAAAGGACATTGAACTAAAATAGAATGAACACGTTTATCATTATTTAGTTCCCTTATTTTATGTTCAATTGTTTCGCTATCAACATTTTCAGCAAATTTAATTAATTCAAAATCTATCCCTAAATCAAGACATGTTTTCTCTTTTGATTTAATATATATTAAACTTGACGGATTTTCCCCGACTAAAATAACCGCTAATTTAGGCGGAGTCTGAAAAGTTTTTATTTGTTTTTTTAAAGTTTCTTTTATTTTTAGAGAAACCTCTCTCCCATTCAAAATATCAGCCATTTTTTCATCTCCTAACTATTCATATATAGGAAAAGCCTTAGTAATTTCATAAACCTCTTCTTTTAAATCATTTAAAATATCAACATTTTGATAATTTTTCAAAGCTGAAGCAATAATTTTCCCTACTTTAATAAATTCCTGTTCTTTGAAACCTCTTGTTGTCATAGCGGGTGTTCCTAACCTAATACCACTTGTTTTAAAAGGTGACTCATTATCAAAAGGAATCATATTTTTATTACAAGTTATATTGATTGAATCTAAAATTCGTTCAGCTTTTTTTCCCGTTATATCAAGAAATCTTTTTATATCTACCAATATCATATGATTATCAGTTCCACCTGATATAACTCTAAAACCTTCGTTAATTAATGTTTTTGCTAATATATTAGCATTAGATATAACCTGTTCTTGATAAGTTCTAAACTCTGGTTGCATCGCTTCACTAAACGCTACTGCTTTAGCGGCTATAACATGCATTAAAGGACCCCCTTGTATTCCTGGAAAAACCATCTTATCTATCTTTTTAGCTATTTCTTCATCATTAGTTAATATTAAGCCACCTCTTGGGCCTCGTAATGTTTTATGAGTAGTAGAAGTTACAACATCCGCATATTCAATAGGACTTTGATGTAAATTTACCGCGACTAAACCAGCTATATGAGCCATATCTACTAATAAATAAGCTCCACATGCATCTGCTGCTTCTCTAAACTTTTTAAAATCTATTTTTTTTGAATAGGCACTTGCACCCGCTATAATCATCTTAGGTTTTTCTTTTCTCGCTAATGCGATTACCTCATCATAATTAATCATTTCGGTTTTCGAATCTACATTATAACCAATTATTTCATATTCGCTTCCACTAAAACTCATTGGATGACCATGAGTTAAATGTCCTCCATGACTTAAATTCATACCCATTACTTTATCCCCATTGTTCAGTAATGCTTTAAAAACAGCCATGTTAGCTTGTGATCCTGAATGAGGTTGAACATTAGCGTATTTTGCACTAAATAATTTTTTTGCTCTATCAATAGCAAGTTGTTCAATTTGATCAATAAAAAGACAACCGCCATAATATCGATTATTAGGATAACCCTCAGCATATTTATTAGTCAAGATACTGCCTTGAGCTTTTAAAACCTCCGCTGATACAAAATTTTCTGATGCTATTAACTCTATGTTTTTTTGTTGTCTTTTTTTTTCATCATTAATTATATCAAATATTTTTTTATCCATTTTATTCACTCCATTATATATAAATTATATATTATCATATGCGTTTAGTCAAACAAAAAAGATGATGATAATCATCCTTTTTGTTTGATATAACTAATGACTAATATACTTTTTTTCTAAAGCTTCAGTTAATATTAGTGGCAATTAAAATGTCTCAACATATATATGTTTATTATTGTTCTATACACTCTATATCCTTTCCGACTTTCATATCAATATAGAATCCACATACTTTTAGTCCATCCCACTGATTTTTTCCTACTATTACAATATATATTTCTCCATCTATTCTCATTACTGTTACCGATTCATAATTATACGCATTATGATCTATTTCACGTTCTATATTAGTCTCGTTTATTTTAGTCGGATCGTATCTATTATCTCCTAGGACCTTATAATTGATGTTTTTAATTATTGTATTTGCTTCAGCCTCAAAAGAATAAATTCTTTGATCATTTGTTACTTTCATTATTGACGGTATTGCAAAAGATGCAATAATTATAGGAATAACTACAAATATTATTACGATAAGTATTAATAATCCCATTACTATTTTTGCTAAACTTAATAATTTTTTTTTCATATTGCCCTCCTTATTATATTAAAATTATAACATCATAAAAAAATTAATCAATTTTATTTCAATATAAACCATTCTGGTAGACACTTGTACTTTACACTTTCTTTGCCGCGTGGATAAAAATAATTTTTGTAGCATATAAATGAGTCTTAATTACTTTTTCGGCCCTATTATATCACACTTATAAATATCAATATCAAAAAAAAAGAGAGATTATTTACACTTTTCTAAAGAAAAACAAGCCTTATGCTTGTTTGTTGCATTTCTAATATTGTAATCCCCAAAAAACTAATTTTTTAGCTTGTTTAGAACAGGCGATACATTTATCATTTTCATTAATATTAGGTTGTTCAATAGGTATACATCTTGATGATGCTCCTGTTTTTTCTTTAACTATTTCTTCACATTCTGTTTCTCCACACCACATAGCTTTAATAAAGCCTGGTTGATTGGATAATATATTTTTCATTTCATCGATTGAATCTACTCTATAAGTCATTTCATCTCTTCTTTTTAAAGCTTTTTGATAGAGATTATTTTGAATTTCCTTTAATAAACTTTTTACTTCTAAAACAATATCATCGATCAAAATTGTTTTTTTATTACCATTATCTCGTCTCACTAAAATACATTGATTATTTATGACATCTCTCGGACCTATTTCAATTCTAATTGGAAAACCTTTCATTTCATATTCCGCAAATTTAAAACCTGGTGATTTATCTGATAAATCTAATTTGTTAGAAATATTCTCTTTGTTTAACATATCTTCTATTTTATTTGCTTCTTCAACTACTCTTTCATCATTTTGACCAATAGGAATAATAGCCACTTTAATAGGGGCGATATTAGGAGGTAACACTAACCCATTATCATCACTATGAACCATGATTATTCCGCCTATCATTCTCGTACTAACTCCCCATGAAGTTTGATGTACATATTGCTGTTCATTATTTCTATCTGTGAAAGCTATATTAAAAGGTTTGGAAAAATTTTGCCCAAAGTAATGAGTGGTTCCAGCTTGAAGAGCAACTCCGTTATACATTAGACTCTCAACTGTATAAGTATTTACTGCTCCCGCAAATTTTTCTTTTTCGGTTTTCTTGCCAATAATTGATGGTATAGCCAAATAGTCATGAAAAAAATCGTTATAAACATTTAACATCTTAATTGTTTCATTAACCGCTTCTTCTTTAGTTTCATGAGCAGTATGACCTTCTTGCCATAAGAATTCTCTTGATCTTAAGAATGGTCTCGTTGTTTTTTCCCATCTAACTACTGAACACCATTGATTATATAGTTTGGGTAAATCACGATATGATTTTATTATTTTGGAATAATGATCACAAAATAAAACTTCAGAGGTTGGGCGAATACATAGTCTCTCGGTTAATTCTTCGCTACCACCATGAGTAACCCAGGCTACTTCAGGAGCAAAACCTTCAACATGATCCTTTTCCTTGTTTAATAAACTTTCAGGGATAAATAAGGGCATATATATATTTTCATGTCCTGTTTCTTTAAATTTTTTATCTAAAACTTTTTGAATATTCTCCCATATCGCGTATCCATATGGCCTTATAATTAAGCACCCCTTAACCGGTGAATAATCTATCAGTTCTGCTTTAGTAACAATATCTGTATACCACTGGGCAAAATCAACATCCCGACTAGTAATATCTTTATTTTTTTTATCAATCATATATTTACCTCCCAAAAATTAAGTGTTTGTTATTATTATATTAACATAAAAATTAAAATTTTTACATAAAAAAATAAAAACCCCATAAAGGGGTTTTAAATTACATCATATCTTCTAACTGATTTTGTGCTTCATTTTTCATTTTGTTGAAAACATTATTTAAATTGCCATTCATATACTGATGATAAGTTATCGTGGCGCCAGCACCTATTCCAGCACCCAAAAGCATATACATAAGATTTTTTCTCATTTCCATAATATCACCTCTTAGTTAAAAAATATGATTGGGTATCGAATGATACCATTATTATTTTGTCAATTTAAATTCTATTTATGCATTAAATCGACATAGTTTTTATCATTTTTACTAAAGATGTTTTTCGCTTAGTTTCAAAATCATTTTTGACGCTTCTTACAAAAGCCTCTTTTTGACCAACCAATAATAATGATTTTTTGGTTCTAGTAATGGCCGTATATATTAATTTTCGATATAACATGCGATTAAAAGATAAATCCATGGGAATAATAACAATATCAAATTCACTTCCTTGTGATTTATGAATACTTATCGCATAACCAATTAAAACATCTTCTAAATCACTTAACGAGTAATCAACTAATTCACCTTCAAAATCAATGGTTATTATATCTTTCCCATCGTTCTTACTTATTTTTTTAATCGTGCCTAAATCACCATTAGATATGTTTAAATCATTATTATTTTTAGCCTGTAATACTTTATCATTCTCCCTATAAACTTGATCACGATATATTATTTCTTTTTTATCATTACTTTTAGGATTAAAAACATCTTGTAAAGTATTATTAATTTGATCAATACCGTTTATTCCTTTATACATTGGGACTAACACTTGAATATCTTTGACGGCATACTTTTTTTCTATTGCATTTTGACACAACTTAACAATTATATCTTTTATTTGATTTCGTTCACATTCAATAAAATTATAATCTTCTTGCTTTAAATGCCATTCATCACTTAAATCACCGTTTTTTATTTCATGCGCTAAATTAATAATGTAAGAATTTTCTTTTTGACGATATAAATTATTCAGCTCAATAACGGGAACCATATTACTAGTTATTAAATCTTGCAACACTTGACCAGAACCCACACTAGGTAACTGATTATGATCACCAACCATAATGATTTTAACATTAGAATTAAGGCCATATAATAAATTACTTAATAAAAAGGTATCTATCATACTTACTTCATCAATTATTACTAATTTAACAAGTGATTTATTATTAATATTTACAGCAAATTCATTGGTCTCTTTATTCCATTTTAAAAAGCGATGAATCGTAGTGGCATTAATCCCAGTCGTTTCTTTTATCCTTTTAGCAGCTCTTCCCGTCGGGGCTAAAAGAGCAATTGTTTCTATTAAGTTTTCATTAGTTATTTCTTTAATTTCTTTATAAAGACTAACCATTGTTTTTAAAATAGTTGTCTTACCTGTTCCAGGACCACCGGTAATAATTAAAAAATTATGTTCCATACTTTCTTTTATTGCAGTTCTTTGTTGATAATCATATTTTATTTTGTTTTTCCTTTCTAATTTAGTAATTAACTTATCAAGATTATTATATGGAAAAGAAACATTATTATTTAATTTAGATATAGATAACGCAATATTTTTTTCAGCATCAAAATAATCTTTTAAATAATACGCAGCACTTTCAATTATTATTTTATTCCCTTTATTTAAATTAAGAAGATAATAATCAAATTCTTCAATCATTAAATTAATATTTAAATAATTAGTAACCCCAATATAAATATCTTCTAATTCATTATAAGTATTACCATTTTTAAGACATAACTCTAACATGATATATAAAATACAAGCTTCAATTCGTTTATCACTCTTCTTATCAACGTCTAAATTCATAGCTATTTTATCAATGGTAATGAAACTTATCCCTGCAATTTTTTCAATAATATCATAAATATTTCCTTCAATAAGATTTAAGGTTTCTTCTTTATAATAATTATAAATTTTAGAAGCATCATTCATATTAAAGCCGATATTTTGTAATTTAATAACCGTTTTATAACTATCTGATTCACTTTTTAAAGTTTCATGTATTTTTTTAGCTTTTTTTTCAGTCATATTAGGAATTATTAATAAGGCTTCATAATCTTCAAGTATTATATCTAAAACATTATCCCCTAATCGCTCAACAATCTTAGTAGCCGTTTTAATTCCAACCCCACTAAATATATTTGAAGATAAGTAATTAATTATTCCGTCATTACTTTCAGGTAAGATTTTTTCATAAGCAGTAACATTAAATTGAACACCATATTTAGGATGCGTAATTAACTCGCCATATAATATATAGTCAGCATTTTTGGATAATTCGGGAAAAATTCCGGTAAAAGTAATAGTTCGATTTAAATATTTTTCAAGGTCCTTACCTTCAAATGACTTAACTTTAAAAATCCCAACCATATAACCTTTATCAGTTTGATAAAATATTTCTCTTACCGTTCCTTTTATATAATTATTCACCCTATCACCTCCAAAGCCATTCGTCAGTTAAAGGGTTATATTTTTAACTTAACAATAGTGCAACCAATATTATAAAGATGTTGTTTATATGTTTCAACATTTTTATGATGTTTTAAAAGATTATGAACTTCATTTTTTATAATTGATAAACCAATACCATGAATAATGACTATTTTTTCATTCTTTAATTTTATATTTTCTAAAATAAAGTCATTAACTGCTACTCTAGCTGTATCTCTATCTAAACCATGTAAATCTAAAGTAGGTAATTTATCAATGAAAAAGTCATCAAGCATTTTGATTATAAACTTTCATTACTTCATCTAAAGTGTGAACAGAGTATCTACCACCCATTCTAGTTACTGATAAAGCTCCGGTTATATTTGATATTTTTAATGTTTTTTCAATATCATATCCATTAGCGATACAATAAACAAAAGCACCATGGAATAAATCACCAGCCCCAGTTGAATCGATAGGTTTTACTTTTATACTAGGCATCAGTTTAATTTTATTATCTTTTTTATATAAACAGCCCTTATCTTCTAATGTAATAATAAGTTCATTTTTAAAGGTTTCTTCCATTTTCTGATAAACATTAATAACAGAGTTAGGATCTTTTAAATCTATTTTAATATTACAAAAATCTTCAGCAAAATTTTTAGAACATACTAAATAGTTAACTATTTTACTTAGTTCTATCGTTTCTTCTTTTAAACTACCCGCATCGATAATACTAACCGCATCAGGATTATCTTTAATAGCTTTTATTGAAGCCTCTAGTTCTTGTCCATCTACTAAAATTACATCAGCTTTTATATTTAGTTCTTTTTTTAATTTCATTTCTAAATCACGATGCGTAAAAGTGGTTCTACTACCATTATTAGTGTTTACTACAATAAAACTTAAGGTTGTTTCATATTTAGGATCAATTTCAACTAGATCAGTATTTACCTTTACTTCCTTAAATTCTTCAATTATTCTTTTTCCATATAAATCATCACCTAAAACACCAATAAAACTGGTATCCATCCCCCATTTACTAAGCAAATAAGCCGCATTAGACGCGGGTCCACCACCACATTCGATTTTGTTTTCAAATCGATTTTTAGAATTTTCTTCTGGATAACCATTAACGGGAATGGTAACATCATATGATGCATGACCAATACATAATATTTTTTTCATTTTATCACCCTTTTTATTATAACATTTATTATGACTAATATGATTTAATTTCTAATTTTTGATATAAACTTAACACTTCTTTGGCAGTTAAACCAACAATTATACCCGTTGGTATGGAAAATAATAATAAATATGGTAAATAGAAGATAATATTTAGATTATTTAAAAAGATAATGACTATTACAATTTGACCGACACTATGACTTAGTGACCCAATTATACTAACTCCTACGATTGATAACTTAGTGAACCGCTTAGCTATATACATGGTCACAATGCTAAATAAGGCTCCATTTAAACTAAAAAAGAAAATAATGTTAAATAAGCCCGTTCTTATTATACCAAGCAATAAAACCCGGGTTATTGATAAAAATAAAGCATCTTTAAATGAATAAAAATAAATAACTAATATAATAACAGCATTAGCTAATCCTAGTTTAACGCCAGGGATAATACTACCTACAATGGGTATATAACTTTCTATTAAACTAAGAACAATTGACAACGCTAATAACATTGATAATCTTACTGTTTTTCTTAACTCCATTTTATCACCTTACAACTGCATCAAATTCATTTTGATTTGACTCTATTTTGATTAATATTTTATTTGGTAAACAAACAATAACTTCATATGACGAAGAAATCCAACCTTGTTTTGAGCATATATTTAAAGGGGATATTTCATCACTTACTTTAATCATATTTTTTTTCGATTTAACAATAACATCTCCATTAAAACCTTTTATAACATATTCATTAGACTTATCAATCGATAAGTCTATCTTTTTTATCAACTCATTTTCATAATAAATAAGGGCTGTTTTAGGATCGTTTGAATCAAATATTTTAGTAACTAAAATTAAAGATATGGCCATTATAAATATAAAAATAACTAATCTTACATCATTCTTATTCATATTGACTAAATCCTTTAGAATAAAATATTTGATCATCTATTCCATACCATATAGCCTCTACTTCTTCTAAATGGTTGACATAATTAATTCCTTCATCAACTGGTATTAAAAATAACATTGTTGAAAGCAAATCAGCATAACCACTATCTCTATGGATAACACTAACCGACTTCATATAATCAGGAGGAAATAAAGTATAAGGATCAATTATATGATGATATTTTTTGCCTTTATATTCAAAAAAACGTTCATAACTTCCACTTGATACGATTGATACATTATTACCTTTAACAATTTCAAATATATTAGAAACATCAACGGGATTCTCAATGCCAATTATATAACGATTATCACCATAATGATCACCAACTTTTACATTACCACCGGCATTTATTAAATATTTATTCAATCCTATCTCTTCATAATAATTTCCAATTAATTCAACTACATATCCTTTTACAATAGCCCCTAAATCAAGCGATATATTATCAAGTTTATAAAGATAATAATCTTTATCTAAAATTAATTTATTAATATTAGTGCTACCACTATTCTTTAATTCTATATAAGTAGGTACACCCTTATTATTATCTTTATAGTCCTTCCACACGTCAATAACGTTACCAATAGCAATATTAACTAAGCCTTGACTATCATCATAGAAATCAACCATTGTTTCTAACAATTGATAAAGTCTTTTATCGATTTTAATTTTTTCCTTTATATTAAGTTCATTATTAATATAATAAAGATTATTAATACCCTCATAAGCATTATAACGATCAGTTAATTGATGATATTCTTTAAATATATTCTCTGTTTTATCTAATGCCTCTGTTACTAATTTAGAATTATTGCTATAAATTTTTATATTTATATAGGTATCAAAATAAAAATAATCTTTACTGATCACTTTGATTTGGTTTGTACAACCACAAGTAATGATTATAAATAAAAATAATATTAAATATTTTAGCCTTTGCATCTTACCACCCTCTAAAGTATAACATATATCAACTTAATAAATAAATATTATTAATTATTTTTATAATTCCATATTCCCAGTTGCCCATTCACATATATAGGCTCTATAGACTCAATATCTTCTAATAGACAAGCATATCTTCCTACTTCATATCGCCCCGTAGCATATTCTTTAGGATTTTTTTTCGTTTTGTTAATAAATTTATCATCCATATAAATACAATCAACTAACTTACATTTAAGTATAATCGCTCCATAACAGCATTCTTCTTCAACGACATCTTTTAGTATTTGGGGATTTCTTATTTCTTTATCTTTTATTTTACTTTTACCAGCATGAATATATAGTTCCCCTCGATAATTTGTTTTAAAAGACCTTGTTTCCATTGTTTTAATTCCTTTTTTAAGAAGTAAAGCCCACGGTTGTTTTATGGTTAAAACTTTCATATTAACACTTCCTTTATTATGTTTTATTAACTGATAACGCAATAATTAAATCCATATTGTCATCTTCTACCATAATGTTTTTTCTTATTCTTTCACATTTTTCGCACTGGTAAATTATTTTATAGGCTGCTTTTTTATGTTTTTCAATGGCGATAGGTATCAACATTCCCTGACAAGTTTCTAATCTATCTCCTGGGTTAATATCAACATGTCTAGAATATAAACATTTAGGACAATGATCTCTAGCTGTATATCCTAAAGATTTAACGTTTAAACCACAATTATGACACAAAAAACTTTCATCTTTCATAACAAATCTTTTGATATTAACACTTCCTTTTTTTGTATTAAAGACATTATACTATAAAAAAGTTGAACTTTAAATATTTTATAAATAATTGGTAATAATATCAATAAAAGAGGGATATTATGACAAAATTAGTAAAAGATTCAATAAAAGTAATAGAAACAATTAAAGAACAAACTAACAATTCACCCGATATAATTATTAAGACAATAACTTTTTTTAATCATTATGTTCATATTATCTTTAATGAGAGTTTATCTAATAGCACTACTATTAATGAATATATTTTAGAGTTTTTTGAGAAAGAAAGAAAAATAAAATCTAAGCAAGAAGATATTATAAAATATTTAATCAGGAAATTACCTACTCGTAAAACGACTAAAATAGATAACTATGATGAATTGTTTTATAATCTTTTAAGTGGGTTTACTATTGTTTTAGTTGAAGGCTTTGAAGAAGCTTTAAGTATTGAAACTAAACAACAATTAGATAGTGGGATAGCTGAAGCAACCGCTGAATCAATTATTAAAGGACCTAAAGATGCCTTTAGTGAAAATTATCAAACAAACATTGGTTTGATTAGAAAAAGAATTAAAACAGAATCATTGTGGTTAGAAGAATTAATTATTGGAACCAAAAGTAAAACTAAAATAGGTATTATGTATGTAAATGATGTTGTTGACAAAAACTTAGTCGATTATCTTAAAAAAAAAATTAGTGATATAAATATTGATTCAATCCCCGATAGTAACTATATAATTGAATTAATATCCGAAAATCAACGAAATGTTTTTCCTAACTATTTATCAACTGAAAGACCTGATTTAGTCGCCAAACATCTCTTAGATGGTCGAGTGGCGATTATTGTTGAAAACACTCAATATGCGGTAATTGTTCCGATTACTTTTTTTGAGTTTTTTCATTCAACTGAAGATTTTTATCAAAAAGTAATTAATGTTAATTATTATCGAATTATTAGATTTATAGCCCTTACTATAACTCTTTTAGTTCCTTC
>SKGN01000046.1 GCA_007117415.1 Bacilli bacterium
AAAAAAAATATCATCCAAAAAAACAAAGAATTCCAAATCGTAATGGCTAAAAAAAAAGTATTTCAAAATAATTTTTTTGTTATTTATATTGAAAATAATAATTTAGGATTTTCCCGATTTGGAATATCAGTTCCTAAAAATTTAGGAAACGCTGTTCTAAGAAACAAAATAAAGAGAAGATTAAAAAGTATTATTTCGGCTTCCTTTTCTTTTAAATATAGCGTTGATTATGTTATAATATGTAGGAAAAGATTATTGGAATTAGATTATGACGAAATAAAAGATACCATCTTAAATTTAATGAAAAAAATTAATAGCAAGGAGATTTAAGTTATGAAAAAAAAATATAAAGTAATATTATGTATACTTATATTATTAATTTTTTCCGGGTGTACCAAAGTATTACGAGATAAAGAAAACAAACCAATAACTTACGAAACTACAGGTCAGAATATTACTGAAAACATATTATGTAGACCCACTGATGAAGAAGTTATAAAAATATATAATGATAATGATATAGATATTTCTAAACTACCTGAATGTGTTGAATTTAAAATTAATCAAGGAGGATACGAAGGGTTATGGAATTCATTTTTTGTAAGGCCTTTATCCTGGTTTATTATAAAAGTAGGTAGTATATTTGGTAATTACGGTTTAGCGTTAATAATTGTTAGTATTGTTATTAGATTGATGATGTATCCAGCTACCAAAGGAACAGCACTTCAATCCGAAAGAATGAAAAAAGCGCAACCTGATTTAGATATTATTGAAAAAAAATATAAAGATAAAAAAAATCAAGAAGATACAATGAAAAAAAGCCAAGAAATAATGGCGGTGTATAAGAAGAATAATATTAATCCGTTGTCGGGATGTTTATTTGCCTTTTTACAATTACCAATCTTTTTTGCCTTTTTAGAAGCAATAAATAGAACGCCGGCCATATTTGAAGGAAATTTCCTGTTTTATCAATTAGGAACAACCCCGTTTGTTGCTATTCAAAACGGACAATATCATTATTTTATTTTAATTATTTTATTAGTCTTACTGACCCATCTTTCTTTTAAACTTAATAAAACGGCATCTATGAATAGTGATAGTCAAAAGCAGATGGCTTTTATGAGCAAAATTATGTTAGTATTTATTACAATCGCTTCATTTACTTTATCTACTGCAATTAGTATTTATTGGATATCATCGAGTGCCTTTACAATATTGCAAAATCAAATAGTTAAAAGGAGTAAGATAGTATGAAGGTATATGAGTATGACGGCAAAACAGAACAAGATATAAAAAAACAAATATGTAATGATTTGAGTGTTGATGAAGATGATTTATTATTAAAAGTAAGAAGTAAGGAAGATGGAGGTTTATTTAAAAGTAAGAAACAAACTTATGATTTGTTAGTAAAGGATGAAATAATAGAGTATATAAAAAAATTATTAAATGAAGTAATAATGCAAATGGGTCTAGAAGTAAATATAGAGTGTATGAAAAGAAAAAATCATATTAAAATTAATCTCTACACTAATAATAATGGAATAATTATTGGTAAGGGAGGAAGAACAATAGAGTCTCTTCAAAAAATAGTAAAGTATTCTATTTTAAATAATACTGGATTTTATGTAAATATAATTTTAGATGTTGAAGATTATAAGGAAAAACAACAGCAATATATTAAAAGTGATGTATTGAAAATGGCTATGGAAGTAAAAAATAGCGGAAAAGAAAGAAAATTAGATTTTATGAATTCATATGAAAGAAGATTGATTCATGAAACGTTATCTCAAGTTAAAGGGATAGATACAACTAGCGAAGGCGAAGAACCATGTCGTTATGTTATAATTAAACCATCTAATTAAAAAAGAAGGCAATAAACGGCCTTTTTCTTCTTAAAGAAAGGAAATCAATATGGAAGATACTATAGCGGGTGTATCAACTTCGTTAGGAGTTGGGGCTATCTCTATTATAAGAATAAGTGGAGATAAGGCTATTGAAATAGCTAATGAAATTTTCTCTTCAATAAATTTATCAAATGTTCCTACTCATACCATTCATTATGGACACATCCATGATAAAGGTAAAGTTATTGATGAAGTGTTGGTTTCCGTTATGAGAAGCCCCAAAACATTCACAACCGAAAACATTGTTGAAATAAATTGTCACGGAGGAATAGCTACCACTAATAAGGTTTTAGAGTTAGTTTTAAATTATGGAGCAAGATTAGCGGCGCCAGGAGAATTTACAAAAAGAGCTCTGTTAAATGGTAGAATAAGTTTAATAGAAGCGGAAGGAATTTTCGACTTAATTAATTCTAAAACGGAAAAAGCTAGAAAAATAGCTATTAATCAGGTAGACGGGAACGTTACGAAACTTATAAATAAATTACGAAAAGAATTATTAGAATTATTAGCTAATATTGAAGTTAATATTGACTACCCTGAATATGAAGACGTGTTGGTTGTAACAAATCAAATGATCTACAAAAGGATGGAAAAAACAAAAATACAAGTTCATAATCTTTTAAAAGAATCAGAAAATAGCAAAATAATAAAAGAAGGAATAAAAACTTTGATTATTGGAAGGCCTAATGTAGGAAAAAGCAGTATTTTAAATAAATTATTAGACGAAGAAAAAGCAATTGTTACTAATATAGCGGGAACGACTAGAGATGCAATTGAAGGAACGGTTAATTTTGAAGGAATTCTTCTTCATATAACAGATACGGCCGGGGTGAGAAAGACGGATTATATAATAGAAAAAATAGGAGTTCAAAAAAGTATAGACTTAATAGATGAAAATGATTTAATAATTTTGGTATTAAATAACAACGAAATTATTAGTGATGAAGATATTGATTTAATAAAACGAAGCGAGAAGAAAAAAACAATTATTTTTATAAATAAAAATGATTTAGAAAAAAAAACCGATATTGATTTAATAAAGGAATATAATGTTGTTGAAGGAAACACTTTGACAACAGATGGGTTAAACAGCCTAAAAAAGAAAATAAAAGAATTAATTAATTTAGATCAAATAGAAAAAAGTGATTTCAATTATTTAACTAATGCTAGACAAATATCCAAACTAAAAGAAGTGTTAAAAGTTTTGGTGGATATTGAAAAAGGCCTAAACAACAACGAGAAAGTAGATATGTTAGAAATAGATATAAAAATAATATGGGAAATGTTGGGTGAAATTATAGGTGAAAATTATAGCGAAGAATTATTAGATGAACTGTTTAGTCAATTTTGTTTAGGTAAATAATATTTTCTTTAGTATTTAATTTATATAGAAAAAATAAATATATAGGTTTTAAGTAATTAAAAGTAGTTAGATTATTAACCGTAAAGATAATAATAAGCTACTTTTTTTTGATAGTATTTATTTTTTTAAAAAAAAGCAGGGTAATAAATAATATAATGTAACTTAATGAAAAAAATAAGCCCCAAAACTTCTAAAATGTGATATAATATGTTTAGGCATGTGATGGTATACTAACGATGTAAAAAAAGGTTATATAAGGCTAAAAATGGTGATATATGATATTAAAGCAAATAGAGTTAAAAAACTTTCGAAATTATGAAAATATATTATTAAATTTAAATGACAATGTTAATATAATAATAGGGAATAACGCCCAAGGTAAAACAAATTTATTAGAGAGTATCTATGTTTTATCAATTACCAAGTCTTTTAGAGAAATAGATGATAAAATCCTATTAAAAGAAGGCTCAAAATATTTAAGAATAAAAGGCAAGGTAGTGATAGAAGAGAGTAATAAAAACAAAGATTTAGAAATAACAATCAGTAAAAAAGGAAAAAAAGTAATGTTAAATGGTGTTGTTGTAAAAAAAATAAGTCAATATATATCTAATTTAAATGTTATTGTTTTTTCTCCTAATGATTTGAGTATTGTAAAAGGAGCCCCTTCTGAACGAAGAAAATTTTTAAATATTGAATTAAGTCAATTATACGAAGAATATGTTAATAATTTAAATGATTATAATAAAATTTTAAAAAACAGAAACAAATATTTAAAGAGTATAAAAAATGATAAATATGATAACCATTTTATTGATATAGTAACTAATCAATTGATAAAAAAGGCGATTCCAATATACAAGTATAGAAAGAAGTTTTTAGATGAATTAACCAAAAATATTAAACAAATATCAAACAAAATATTTAATAGCGATGCTATAAAAATTCAATATAAAACGTCTGTTATTATAGAGGACATGATAGAGGAAAAAATAAAAGAAAGACTAACCACAAAATATAAAAAAAATATATTAAAAGAAATCATGCTTTCACAAACTCTGTACGGACCTCATCGTGATGATTTTTCTTTTTTTCTGGCTGAAAAAGAATTAAAAAATTTCGGGTCTCAAGGACAACAAAGAGCAACAATATTAGCATTAAAACTTGCCGAAATTGAAATATTTAGTAAAAAAAAGGGAGAATATCCGCTTGTTTTATTAGATGATATATTTAGTGAATTAGACCAAAAAACTCAAAATAATGTTTTTGAATTAATAAATGGTAAAGGACAAAAAATAATAACGACAACTGATTTAGATAATATTGATATTAATAAGATTAAAAACAAAAAAGTATTTTCTATAAATGATGCTAAAATAACAATAGAAGAGGTGAAGTAAATGGACGAAAAAGAAAAAATATATGATTCTTCCGATATTCAAGTTTTGGAAGGATTAGAAGCGGTTCGCAAAAGACCAGGAATGTATATTGGATCTACCGGTAGTAGAGGGTTACATCACCTGGTTTGGGAAATAGTAGATAATTCAGTTGATGAAGCATTAGCAGGATATTGCGATGATATTGAAATAATAATAGAAAATGATAACGCTATTACGATTAAAGATGATGGTAGGGGAATTCCAATTGGAATTCAAAAGCAAACAGGGAAAACCGCTGTTGAAACTATTTTTACTGTCTTACATGCTGGGGGCAAGTTTGGAACTGGTTCAGGATATAAGGTTTCTGGAGGGCTTCACGGGGTGGGAGCTTCTGTGGTAAATGCGCTTAGTTCCTATTTAGAAGTTCATATATATAAAGATGGAAAGGTTTACTATCAAAAATTTGAAAACGGAGGATCAGTTGTAGCGGATTTAAAGGCTATAGGTGAGTGTAGCAACGAGAGAAGCGGAACAACAATTAAATTTAAACCAGATCCAGATGTGTTTGAAGAAACAATTGAATTTGATTATGAAATTTTAAAGAATAGAACAAGGGAATTAGCTTTTCTAAATAAAGGGCTTCGCTTTATTTTGGTTGATAATAGAAAGGACTCAAAAAAAGAGGAATTTTTATACCTAGGGGGTATAATAGAGTATGTTAAATTAATTAACAAAAATAAAACCCCTATTCATGAAAGTGTTGTTTATTTTGATTCGACCGAAGGAGATATTTCTTTAGAAATAGCATTACAATATAATTCTTCCTTTAATCCTAGTACATACTCTTTTGTAAATAATATTAACACTCATGAAGGTGGAACTCATGATGAAGGGGTTAAAAGAAGTCTCACAAGAGTAATAAACAATTATGCCAGAAGTATTAATGCCATTAAACAAAATGATGAAGCTTTAACCGGCGAAGATGTTCGCGAAGGATTAACGATGATTATTTCTTTGAAACATCCTAACCCTCAGTTTGAAGGGCAAACAAAAACAAAATTAGGAAATATCGAAGTAAGAAAAATAGCCGACTCTATTTTCTCATCTGGTTTTGAAAGGTTTTTGTTAGAAAACCCAGAAGAATCAAAAAAAATAATAGAAAAAATAATGACAGCGTCAAGAGCAAGATTAGCCGCTAAAAAAGCAAGAGAATTAACAAGAAGAAAAAGCGCTTTAGAAATTTCATCGCTTCCGGGTAAGCTTACAGACTGTTCTTCAAAAGATGCAACAATATCAGAAATATATATAGTTGAAGGTGATTCGGCAGGAGGATCAGCAAAACAAGGAAGAGATAGTGAAACGCAAGCTATTTTACCCTTAAGAGGAAAAATATTAAATGTAGAAAAGGCAAGATTAGATAAAATTTTGGCTAATACTGAAATTAGATCGATGATTACTGCCTTTGGAGCAGGTATAGGAGAAGAGTTTGATCTAGAAAAATTAAGGTATCATAAAATAATTATTATGACCGATGCTGATGTTGACGGTTCTCACATAAGGGCTTTGATGTTAACTTTCTTTTATCGTTTTATGAGACCGCTAATAGAAAAAGGGTTTGTATATATAGCTCAACCACCTCTTTATAGGATTACGCAAAATAAAAAACATTATTATGCGTATACCGAGTTAGAAAAAAATCAGCATATAGCAACTTTGGATAAAAATAATAAAATTGATATTCAAAGATATAAAGGTTTAGGTGAAATGGATGCTGACCAATTATGGGAAACAACAATGAATATAGAAAATAGAACATTATTAAAAGTGACAATTGAAGATGCCGTTAAAGCTGATCAAGTATTTGAAACTTTAATGGGAATAGAAATAGAACCGCGAAGAGAATTTATAGAACAAAATGCCAAATATGTTCAAAATATAGATGTATAGGGGTGAAATTATGGGCGAAAAACTATTAGATATGAGTATATCAAAAGAAATGGAAAAATCGTTTCTAGAGTACGCTATGAGCGTTATTGTTTCAAGAGCTCTGCCGGATGTTCGAGATGGATTGAAGCCGGTTCATCGCCGAATTTTGTATGCAATGAGCGACTTAGGTATAACAAGCGATAAACCACATAAAAAGTCAGCGCGTATAGTGGGAGATGTAATAGGTAAATATCATCCCCACGGAGATTCGGCCGTTTATGATAGCATGGTACGTATGGCGCAAGAATTCTCTTACCGTTATCCTTTGGTGGATGGCCATGGTAACTTTGGATCTATAGATGGAGATTCAGCGGCGGCTATGAGATATACAGAGGCGCGTCTTTCTAAAATTTCGACTGAATTATTAAGAGATATTAACAAAGACACAGTTGATTTTATTCCTAATTATGATGGAGAAGAAAAAGAACCAGAAGTGTTACCTAGTCGATTCCCTAATATATTGGTAAATGGTACTACAGGAATAGCGGTAGGGATGGCAACTAATATCCCTCCTCATAACTTAAATGAAGTGATTGATGGAGTTATAGCTTTTATAGATAATCACGAAATTACAACAGAGGAGCTCATTCAACATGTTAATGGTCCTGATTTTCCAACCGGAGCTACAATATTAGGTAATAGCGGAATAAGAAGAGCGTACGAAACTGGAAAAGGTATAATTACTATAAGATCAAAGACTGAAATAGAAGAAAAAAATAATAAACAGCGAATAATAATTAACGAGATTCCATATCAGGTAAATAAATCCAATTTAATTACAAAAATAGCAGAATTAGTACGTGAAAAAACAATAGAAGGAATATCAGACATTAGAGATGAGTCTAATCGAAACGGTATAAAGATAGTAATTGAATTAAAAAGAGAAGCTAATTCTAATCTTGTTTTAAATTTGTTGTACAAGCATACCAATCTGCAAACATCTTTCGGCATAAATTTATTAGCGCTTGTAGAGGGCGAACCTAAGTTATTATCATTAAAGGCTATTATTGAAAATTATGTTAACCATCAAAAAACAATTATAATTAGAAGAAGTAAATATGAGCTAGATAAAGCTGAAAAAAGGGCTCATATTCTTGAAGGGTTAAAAATAGCCTTAAATAACATTGATGCGGTTATAAAATTAATAAAATCTGCTAAAAACGATGATGATGCTAAAAATGGTTTAATTGAAAATTTTGGTTTAACTCTAATTCAAGCTGAAGCTATCTTAGAGATGAAATTAAGAAGGTTAACGGGGTTAGAAAGAGAAAAAATAGAGAGTGAACTAGCAGAATTAATTAACCTTATAAAACATTTAAAAGAGTTACTTGATGATAATCAAAAAATACTCGATTTAATAAAAGAAGAGTTACTTGAAGTGAAATCAAAATATGGAGATAAAAGAAGAACTGAAATCGACATGACAGCAATGGACTATATAGAAGACGAATCTTTAATACCTGTTGAAGAAATTATTATCGCCATGACCAATAAAGGGTATATTAAAAGAATGCCCGTAGATACCTATCGAACTCAAAATAAAGGCGGAGTAGGTATAAAAGGAATGACGATTAATGAGGAAGATTATGTTGAACAAATTGTCCCTATGTCTACTCATGATTATGTTATGTTTTTTTCTAACAAAGGAAAGGTATACAGATTAAAAGGATATGAAGTGCCTGAATATGGTAGACAAGCCAAAGGTTTGCCCATCGTTAACTTGTTACCTATCGAAAGAGAGGAATATATCAATTCTATTTTGTGGAGCAATAATGATGATGAAGAAAAAAATTTATTATTTGCAACCAAAAACGGATTGGTCAAGAGAACGTTAGTAAAAGATTTCGAAAACATTAGAAAGAGTGGTAAAATAGCAGTAAATCTAAAAGAAAACGATGAGTTAATAGGCGTTAGAAAAACAAGCGGAAATGACGAAGTTCTTTTAGCTTCATCTAGAGGTAGAATGGTAAGGTTTAATGAGAACGAAGTTCGAGTTATGGGGCGGAGCGCTTCTGGTGTTCGAGGTATAAATTTAGACGGAGGAATATGCGTAGGGGTCGAAACGACTTCCGATAACAGCAAAGTTATGATTATAACTGAAAATGGTTACGGGAAAAGGACAGAAGTTAAAGATTATAGGATTACCAAAAGAGGAAGTAAAGGGGTGAAAACTCTAAATACAACAGAAAAAAACGGGAACATAGTATCCTTTAAAATGGTAAACGACAACGAAGATTTAATAATAGTAACTAATAACGGGATTGTTATAAGAATTCCGGTGGAGCAAATTTCAACAATGAATAGAGTAACGCAAGGAATTAGATTAATTTCTTTAAAAGAAGGACAAAGAGTAACAAGTGTTTTTAATATAGAAAAAGAAGAATAATATATCACGCAATGTATTCAAAAATATTTCCCGGGAAATATTTTTGACTCAATAAATTTATATAAAAAATATATTAGGATGAAAATATATTTTTTATAACAAAGTGTTCCACCGTTTCACGTGAAACATTGAAAATTATTTCCCGGGAAATAATTTCGTGCAAGATACAAACACAAAACAAACGTTCCACGTGAAACGTTAGGGTAAAAATAGTTTTAGAATTCAAAAAAAAGCATTTCATTATTCAACTTGTTTATATAAAAAATATTTCCCGGGAAATATTTTTCTAACTATAAAAGTGTGTGGAAAAAAATACAAACGTCGAGACATGCCGGTTTATATGCTGAAAATATAATGTTTTTTTAGAGGGGTGTCACAAAGTAATAAAATGTATTGTGTTTTTATTAAAAATAAGGTATATTAATAGAGGTGTAACAAGAGCGTTGGAAACAGGTCAGATTCGGAAGAAAGCAGCCTTAACAATTTTCTCTTGTGTACACCTTTTTTATGGAGGATATATGATAAATCAATATATGAAGGCGGCAGTTAATCAAGCTAAAAAGGCCTTAGAATGTGGTGAAGTTCCTGTTGGTGCAGTAATAGTTAAGGAAGGGAAAATAATTGGAAGAGGATTTAACAAAAAAGAAAAGACTAAGGTTGGCACCGAACATGCTGAAATCATAGCAATTAGAAAAGCCTGTAAAAAAATAGGTGATTGGCGATTAAATGATTGTACGCTATATGTAACCTTGGAGCCTTGTTTAATGTGCATAGGTGCGGTATTAGAAACAAGAATCGAAAAAATAATATATGGAGCCAAAAATCAAAGTAAAAAACACAAAAAAACAGATTTTTATAATTTAAAATTAGAACAATCGCAAACGTTTGGAGAAGAGGCTTCTAATTTATTGAAAACCTTTTTTATAAATAAAAGGTGACAAAAAGTTTATATATATATTAATAGATGATATAATTAAAATTAGTGAAGAAGGTGTTTTGATGAGTCACAAAGCGTTATATAGAAAGTATCGTCCCACTTTGTTTAAAGAAGTGGTTGGTCAGAACGAAGTTATAAAAACTTTAATAAATAGTATTAAAGTTAACAAAATCTCTCATGCTTACATTTTTGCGGGTCCAAGAGGTACAGGTAAAACAAGTGTTGCAAAGATATTTGGTAAAGCCGTCAATTGTACGCAAATAGAAAACGGAGAAGCTTGTAATATATGTGAAAATTGTTTGAGAATTAATGAGAATATAGATCAAGATATAATTGAAATTGATGCTGCTTCAAACAACGGGGTAGATGAAATCAGAGATTTGAGGAATAAAGTTAATTTTGTACCTACATCGTCAAAATATAAAATTTATATCATTGATGAGGTACATATGCTTTCTGTTGGAGCTTTTAATGCTTTGCTAAAAACTTTAGAAGAACCGCCAACACACGTTATTTTTATTTTAGCCACAACAGAACCTTATAAAATCCCTTTAACTATAGCGTCTAGATGTCAAAGGTTTCATTTTAAGAAAATTATTGAAATAGAGATGAAACACAAATTAACGGAGATTTGTGAAAAAGAAAATATAAAAATAGAAGATGAAGCAATTGAACAAATCGTCGGGTTATCTGATGGTGGTATGAGAGATGCAATCAATTTAATAGAACAATTAGGATTATATGCTAAAAGTAAAATAAAAGTGGAAGATATATATGTAATAACAGGTGTAATTCCTTTTGAAGAAGTTATTGAATTGTTAAAAAGCGTACATGCAAATGACTTTTTACTTGTTTTTCAGCAAGTTGATAAATTGTATGAAGAGGGCAAGGATTTTTCTAAATTAACTCAAGATATAATAATTTTTATGAGAGACTTGTTAATTTATAAAAAAAACCATAAGGTAATAAAAAATTCTGAAAAAAAGGCTAAGTTTCAAGAAATATCTAATATATATAGCGAAAACAAAATTTATAAAATTATTAACGATATGAACGACTTTACATATAATATGAAGACTTCAAATCACCCGAAGATTTTATTTGAATTATTACTGTTAAAAATAAGTGAAGGTAAACCGAAGGAAGCTTTAATAAACGAAGAAGCAACTGATAAACAAGAAGAGTCAGACAAAGACACCTTCAAGGAGCAAAAAGAAGTTGTTGTTAGAAAAGAATCAAACAACAAACTAGAACGATTAGATAAAAAGAAGGATCCACTAATTAATAATACGTTGGCATTAGCCGAAAAAAAACATTTAAATGAAATTAAGGAAAAGTGGAACCAGCTTAATACTTATTTAATAAATAAAGATTATAAAAAAACAAGCATCTTGTTATTAGATGCAAAAGTTGTAGCTGCCTCAAACGATCATATAATATTAACTTATAAACACGAGACAATGGTAAAAAAACACGAAATTATGAACGAGGAAATACAAAATTTAATAGAAAACTTAACCCAAAAAAAATATATTGTCGCCTGCTTATTAGAGGATGAATGGATGAGTATAAGGTCGTATTATATAAATTTAAAAAAGAATAACAAAAAAATAGAATTAATGCCTGAAAATGATGATAAACTCAAAAAAACAAAAAAAACGCTAAATAAGGCGGATAATATTAGTGAAGAAGTGAAAGAGGTTATGGATATCTTGGGTGAAGAAATAATAGAAATGAAAGGATGATATAAGTGAATATTCAAGCTATGATGAAACAAGCTCAAAAAATGCAACATGAAATGCAAAAGACAAAAGAAGAAATAGATAAAAAAATATTTCCCGGGAAATATTCTATGGTAGAAGTTGAGGTAAATGGCAAGAAAGAACTCCAAAAAGTAACAATCGATAAATCAATGGAACTCGATAAAGATAATATTGAGTTGCTAGAGGATATGTTGTTGGTAGCTGTAAATGATGCTTTAAAAAAAGTTGATGTTGAAACAGAACAAAAAATGGGAAAATACGCTTCAGGATTAACAGGGTTGTTATGAGTTGCCCCAAGTGTTTATTAAGTCTTATAGAAAATTTTAAAGCATTACCAGGAATTGGCGAAAAAACAGCTGAAAGATTAGCGTTTGCTATGATAGATTTTTCAGAGGAAAAATTAGATGATTTTTCTAAGAGTGTTGTTGATATAAAGAAAAAAATAAGAAAGTGTTCTTTGTGCGGCCACATTACTGAAAGTGAATTATGTGATATTTGTCGCGATAAAAAAAGAAAGAGAGGCGTTATCTGTGTTGTTGAGGATTCTAAAAGTGTTATTTTATTCGAAAAGAATGATGTTTTTGATGGTAAATACCACGTTTTAGAAGGTTTAATATCGCCTTATGACGGAATAAATCCGGAAGATATAAATATTGAAAAGTTATTAGAGCGAATAAAAACAGAAAACATTCAAGAAATAATCATTGCCTTAAAGCCAACTCTTGAAGGAGAAACAACAACGCTTTATATATTAGAATTTTTAAAAGAGACTAATATATCAGTCTCAAAAATGGCGCAAGGAATTCCAATAGGAGCGGATATAGATTACTTAGATGCATTGACGTTAGAAGCTGCCTTTGTAGAACGAAAAAAAATATCATAAAGGTTTTTCCGCCTCATAATATTTATTGAGGTGGACAAAATGATTAAGAAAATAATTCGCACATTAAGAAAAACCATAATAGCAGGTTTTATGTTATATGCTTACAACGTGATTGCTGCTCCTCTAAATTTATTTATTCCTATAAATGTTTATACAATTTTAATAACAACTATATTTGGTGTTATAGCAATTCCTTTTCTTTTGTTACTCGTACTTATAATATTTTAATTAGAGAGATGTGGTAAAATGCTAAAAGAATACATAGAAGGACAACCTATAGCTTGTAAATTTTTAATAAATTTGATTCAGAATAAGAGTTATGCGCATGCTTATTTATTTAATGCTAATAATAATATAAGGGCAGAAGAAATGGCTCTTTCTTTTGCTAAATCAATAATCTGTCCTCATAATAAAATTTCAAAAGATAGTTGTGATGAATGTAGCATATGCGAAAGAATAGATAAAAATACATTTCCGGAAATAAAGGTTCTAAAAGAAGAAGGATTAGCAATAAAAAAGGAATCCATCAGTGGTATAAAAAAGGAATTTAATTATAAATCTTTAGAAGGAAATAAAAGAGTATATATAATTAACGAAGCAGAAAAATTAAATCACCATTCAGCTAACAGCATATTAAAATTTTTAGAGGAACCTGAGGAAAATATAATAGCTATTTTAATTACTAATAATATATATAAAGTTCCAGAAACTATTGTTTCTAGGTGTCAAATTATAAACTTTTCCAAATCTAAAACTGAAGAATATATGCTAAAATATAATCATATAGAAAATAAAACTTTATTAAAGTTAGGAACCTTTTTTTGTAAAAGTAATGATGAATTAGAAAAATTTGTTTCAGACGAAAAAAATTCAAAGAAGATGGAAGGGTCAATAAAATTTTTAGTAAAATATGAAAAAATAGGTATAGATATAATGCTTGAAATGAATGAATTATGGTATTCGCACTTTAAGGAAAAAGGGGATTATATTTTTGCGTTGAATGTGATTATTTATTTTTATAAAGATGTTCTAAATTATATGAATAAAGTGAAAGTTAAAATATTTAATGAATATAACGAGGAAATAGCTAAAATAGCCAGTCAAAATAACAGCTATATCATTTCTTCAAGATTAATCAAAATATTTAAAATAAGTGAATTACTAAATAATAATGTAAATCTAAATTTAATAATGGATAAATTAATTATTAGCTTGGAAGGTGAAAAAAATGATTGATGTTGTGGGAGTAGTTTTTAATGATGGAGGACGTATTTATTATTTTTCTCCAAAAGATTTAGATCTTGAAAAAGGGGTGAATGTCGTTGTAGAAACTGAGCGAGGATTGCAATATGGAAAAGTTTTAACAAATATAAAAAAAATAAACGAAGAAAATCTTAATAATCCATTAAAAAGAGTAATTAGAAAAGTAACACAAGATGATCAAAAACTTTACGAGAAAAATTTAATAGATAGCGCTAAAGCTTATGATGCATGTAAGGAACTAATTAATAAGCATAAGCTAGCTATGAATTTAATAGATGCAAGCTATACTTTAGATAGACAGCAATTATTATTTAGATTTTATGCGGATGAAAGAGTCGATTTTAGAAAACTTGTTAAAGATTTAGCGGCGCTTTATAAAACAAGAATTGAACTTAGGCAAATAGGGGTTCGTGATAAAGCGAGAGAGGTTGGTGGAATAGGGCCTTGCGGCAGACTATTATGTTGTTCCAAATTTTTATATAATTTTGATGCCGTTTCAATAAATATGGCCAAAAATCAAAATATAGCACTTAATCCAAATAAAATAAATGGAGTTTGTGGTAGACTATTATGTTGTTTAACATATGAAAATGATGAATATATAAAAGCAAAAGCAGGGTTGCCTGAAATTGGAGAGACAGTAGAATTAAAAGAAGGACGAGGAAAAGTTTTTTCAATAGATGTTTTAAATAGAAAATATAAAGTTGGTATTGATAATTATGGAATAGTAACCGTAGAAAAAAAATAATTGTTAGTGAGGTGTTAGGATGGTTCAAAAAAGTTATAATGGAACACCTAATTTATATTTAATACCTACCCCTATTGGAAATTTTGAAGATATTACTTTAAGATCAATAAAATATTTAGAAGAAGTAAAAGTAATCTTTTCTGAGGATACTCGCGAAACAATGAAGTTATTGAATAAATTTAACATCAAAAAAAAATTATTATCGCTTCATAAATTTAATGAGAAAAAGGTCAAATATAAAATTTTAGAATATTTAAATAAAGGTGAATCAGTTGCAATTGTTAGCGATCGAGGAACGCCATGTATAAGCGATCCCGGCTTTGAATGCAGTGCTTTTATAATAAATAACGGCTATAATGTAGTTGGTTTGCCTGGCGCTACTGCTTTTATTCCCGCATTAATAGCCTCTAATATTACCCCATATCCTTTTGTTTTTTATGGGTTTTTAAACCACAAAAAAAGCAAAAAACAAAAGGAATTAAAAAAATTAAAAGATTTTTCTTACACCTTTATTTTTTATGAGTCTCCACATCGCATTTTAGAAACCTTAGATGAAATTCATAAAGAGTTTGGCAATCGTTATATTTGTATAGCGAGAGAAATTTCTAAAATCAACGAGCATTTATATCGAGGAAAAATTGAAGATGTTAAAAAAGAAATAGAAGTTATAAAAGGGGAATTTGTTCTAATTGTTGAAGGTAAAAAAAATAATAGTAATGAAAGTCAATTATCAGAAGTAGATCAAATAAATTTTTATATAAAAGAAGGATTAACCGAAAGAAAATCAATAAAAATGGTTTCGAAAGAAAGAAACCTTGATAAAAATGAAGTGTATAAAGATTATCTTAAGAGGAAGTGATTTTATGAAGTTAATAGTAGGCCTAGGTAATCATGGTGAAGATTATAAAAATACAAGGCATAATATAGGTTATATTATATTGGACAAAGTAGCTGAAGATTTAGAGATTGAAATAAATAAAAAGAAATTTGCTGGATTATATGGTGAAAAAAAAATCAACGAAGAAAAGGTTATTTTATTAAAACCGCAAAAATATATGAATTTATCTGGCGAAGTTATAAAAAAATATGTTGATTATTTCAAAATCGAGCCTGAAAATATATTGGTTATAAATGATGATTTGGATATAAACGTTGGTAATTATAAAATAAAAGCTAGCGGAGGTTCAGCGGGCCATAAAGGATTAAAAAATATTGAGCAGAATATAAATACAAAGGAATATGGGCGTTTAAAAATAGGCATTTCCAATAATAAGGTTATAGATAGTCGTAGCTATGTCTTAGGGTTGTTTTCTCCTGAAGAAAAAACCAGGCTTAAAGAAGTAATTGCTAAATCTAAAGATATAATAAAAGATTTCATTATTTTTGATATATCAAAAATAATGAATGATTATAACAAAAAAAACAAATGATGTTCATGAGGGATTGATTAAATGCAAAACATTGAAAAAAAGTTCCAAAATTATGAGGATAATATAATAGGTATAACGGGATTAACTGAAGAACTTATAGCAACTTACATGAATTTCTTGTATAAATCAAGCAAAAAAGATATTCTCCTTATAACTAGTACGTTATATGAAGCAAATAAATTATACCAAAAGTTAATAAAGTACAATTCTAATGTATTTCTATTTCCAATGGATGAATTTTTAACTAGTGAAGCCGTAGCGACAAGTCCGGAGTTAAAAGCGAGCAGATTAGAAACGTTAATAAATCTTGCTGATAATGATAAAAAGAGAATAGTAATAACTCATTTAATGGGTTTTTTACGTTTTTTGCCCCCTAAAAAAATATATGAAAAATCAATAATTAAACTCGAAAAAAATAGTAATGTAAATAAGGAAGAAATTGTTCGAAAGTTATATAATGTAGGTTATCAAAAGGAAGTATTAGTCAATAAGACAGGTGATATTGGTAATAGGGGCTTTGTTCTTGATATATTTCCAATAAATGAAAAAGATCCGATTAGAATTGAGTTTTTTGGAGATATTATAGAATCAATAAGGTATTTTGATTTGGACACGCAATTATCAATCAAAGAAATAGAAAAAATAAATATTTTTCCCTATTCTGAATATATAACAGAAAATAATAGGGCAGAAGAGGAAGAAAGAAAACAAAAAAATTTAACTAAACATTTTACAGATATTGCTAATATTGGGGCATATTTAAATGATCCTATTATTGTTTATAAAGATTACAATCAAATAAAAAACGCTAATTATCAATTAAAGGAAGAAATTTTTAATTATAGTTTAATGAGTGGAGAGAGAAAAGACGAGTATATGCACGATTTAAATAACTTTGTTTTTTCTAAAGTAATATATTTAATGAGCTTAGAGAATATGCTTCCCCATATAAAGTTAGATAAGGCAATCCATTATGAATCAAAAAAAATACCAGAATTTAATAATCAAACTCAAATTTTTTCTTTTATTGAAACAGAAATTAGTAAAAAAAACACCGTAATAATTTGTTTAAAGGATGATAAACAAATAAAAAAGATAGTTACTTTTTTAAATAAAAAATATATTATTACAAGTGAAGAAGATATAAAAGATAATATGATAAATTTAATAAAAAAATATATTAATGAGGGTTACATAATTAATAACTATGTCATATTGAGTGATGCTAATTTTTTTGAAAAAGCGTTTAATAAACCAGTATACAAAAGCAATTTTAAACACGGGGAAAGAATAAAAGATATAAATAGGTTAAAAATTGGTGATTATGTAGTTCATAGTATTCATGGTGTGGGTATATATGCTGGTCTTGAGACATTAGAAAAAAATGCTATAAAGAAAGATTACGTTAAAATTCAGTATAAGGGTGAAGACAAATTATATATTCCGGTTGAGAAAATTGATTTAATTTATAAATACTCTTTACAAGAAGGCGTGGCGCCTAAAATTCATAAACTTGGTAGCGTTGAATGGCAAAAAACGAAAACGTTGGCCCGAAATAGAATAAAGAATATTGCCCAAAAGCTTTTAAACATATCAATAAAAAGACAAACGGAAAAGGGATATGCTTTTTTACTAGATGATGAGGAACAAATTCTTTTTGAACAAGAATTTATTTATGAGGAAACTACGGATCAGATTAAGACAGCTGAGGAAATAAAAAAGGATATGGAAAATAATTATCCTATGGATAGGTTATTGTGTGGAGATGTAGGATATGGTAAAACAGAAGTGGCTTTTAGAGCTGCCTTTAAAGCGGTTAAGAGCGGAAAACAAGTAGCGTATTTATGTCCTACAACTATTTTGTCTAGTCAACAATATAAAAATGCTGTTGATAGATTTAAAAATTTTCCTTTCAATGTTGAATTATTGAATCGATTTGTTACAGCTAAGAAGGCAAAAGAAATAATTTCAAAACTCCAAACAGGAATAGTAGATATTATTATAGGAACTCATCGTTTGCTTAGTAAGGATGTATGTTATAAAGATTTAGGGTTATTAATAATAGACGAGGAGCAACGTTTTGGAGTTGAACATAAAGAAAAAATTAAGGAATATAAAACAAGTATCGATGTTTTAACTTTATCAGCAACACCGATACCAAGAACCTTGCAATTATCTCTATCGGGTATAAAAAGTTTATCATTATTGGAGACGCCACCTATGAACCGGTTTCCGGTTCAAACTTATGTAATTGAATATAATGAATATATTGTTAAAGATGCCATATATAAAGAACTTTCTAGAGGAGGACAAATTTTCTTTGTGCATAATAAAATATCAAACATTATAAGTATGGTTGAAAGATTAAAAAAGCTAGTGCCCGACGCTAAAATAACTTATGCCCACGGAAAAATGTCTAAAAGAGAAATAGAAGATAAAATGATAAGTTTTATTAAAAATGATTTTAATGTACTAGTTTGCACAACGATAATTGAAACGGGTATTGATCTATCAAATGTAAATACAGTTATTATTAACGATGCTGATCAATTTGGACTAAGCCAATTATATCAAATAAGAGGAAGAGTAGGAAGAAGTGGAAAAATTGCTTATGCCTATTTAATGTATAAAAAACATAAGGTTTTAAATGAAGTGTCCATAAAAAGGTTAAACGCAATAAAGGATTTTACTGAATTAGGAAGCGGCTATAATATTGCTTTAAAAGATTTATCAATAAGGGGAGCAGGCAATATATTAGGTGGTGAACAAGCTGGATTTATAGATTCGATTGGAATAGATTTATATTTAAAATTTCTGGAAGAAGAAATAAAAAAAATAAAAGGGGAAAAAATAAATACAGAAGAAGTAGATGAAAAACCATTATTAAATGTAGGTACAGCTATTGAAAAAGAATATATTTATGATGATGATATAAAAATTGAAATACATCGTAAAATTAATGAAATAGATAGTTATGAAAAACTAACCAAAACAAAAGAAGAGTTGAAGGATCGTTTTGGAGAAGTTAGCGAAAATTTAATTATTTATATGCATCAAGAATTATTTGAAAAAAAAGCTCCCAAGGTGGGGATAGAAGATGTTATTCAGACTGAATCTTTAATAGAGTTAATTTTTAATAAAGAAACATCTCAAAAAATGGCTATAAATCATCTTTTTCTAATAGCGAGAGAAATTTCTAAAATGTTTAAAGTAGAACACAAATATAATAAAACAAGACTTATTTTGAATTTAAATAAGTTAGATAGACATTGGATATATATATTGTTAGAATTAGTTGAAAAATTGTCGAAATGTTAAAGAAAATGTATATTTCACTAGTACTTTCACATAATAAAAAAGAAAACGAAAGAGGGGTACAAAAGTGAAATCTACGGGTATTTTAAGAAGAATAGATGATTTAGGTAGAATTGTAATACCAAAGGAAATAAGGAAACATTTAAGAATAAGAGATGGAGAATATTTGGAAATTTTTATTAATGAAGAGACAATAATTTTAAAAAAGCATTCAATGATTAACGTTTTAGATAATATGGCTCAATTATGTGTCGGGGCTATAAATGATGTTATAAATTCTGAAATAATTATCGCTGATAGAGATAAGGTTGTTGCGGTGTCGCCTAATCTTAAAAAAAAATATTTAGGAAAGAAAATCACCGAACATGTTGAAGAAGTTATATTAAGAAGAGAATCTTTTGCTTCAAACGAAAAAATAAAATTAAATGTTGTTGAGGAAACAAGTGAAGAAGGGTATATTTATATCTATCCAATTATTGCTAGTGGAGATTCGATTGGTTTGATAATGCTATTATCATATGAAAAAGATATTGTTGAATCCGATAAAAAAATAATTACTTTTTTATCAAATTTTATAAGTAAATATATAGAGTAATATAAATGGTTGTTGTTATTAGCAAATTATGTTATACTTTTATTAACTTTTATAAAGGGCGATGAACGAACGAGTAAACAAGTTGTTATTAATAGAGAACTCTGTTTTGGTGGAAAGAGGAATAAAGCTTGTTGAATATGACTCGGGAGCTAATTTAAGTATAAATCGTTATCCGCGTTAAGGAGTAGAGAGCATAAGAAATTATGAACTAAGGTGGTACCGCGTTAGAAACGTCCTTAATAAGGACGTTTTTTGTGTGTTGAAGGAGGAATTATGAAAAAAAGAGGATTCGTTAAAATTACTTATGATCAATTTAAAAAGGATGTTAGCAAATTTAATAATAATAAAGATTTATTTGATAATATTAAATTACCAGAAAGAAAAACTATAGAGTCAGCCGGTTATGATTTTTATTCTCTTTTAGATTTTATTTTAAAGCCAGGAGAAATAATAAAGATTCCAACAGCAATAAAGGCATATATGGGTAAAGATGAATATTTAACAATAATAATAAGAAGTAGCATAGGATTTAAATATAATATTAGGCTAACTAATCAAGTAGGAGTAATAGATTCTGATTACTTCAATAATGAAGATAACGAAGGGCATATATGGATATCTTTGCAAAATGAAGGAAAAGATAATTGGACGGTTAATAAAGGAGATAGAATAGTTCAGGGCATTTTTCAAAAGTATTTAATTAGTGAAGAGGAAGATAGTGTCTCTAATAAAAGAAAAGGTGGATTTGGTAGTACTAATATAGAGGAGGATAGATAATGGAAAAATTTTATATAACAACAGCCATAGCGTATACATCGGATAAACCACACATAGGAAATACATATGAAATAGTGTTAGCTGATGCTATTGCTAGATATAACAGAATGAAAGGTTATGATGTATACTTTCAAACCGGAACGGATGAACATGGTCAAAAAATAGAGGGCAAAGCAAAATCTTTAAATAGAAGTCCTCAAGAACATGTCGATATTATATCGACTGAAGTAAAGAAAATATGGGATATTATGAATACAAGTTATGATTCGTTTGTAAGAACTAGCGATGTATATCATAAGAATAAAGTGGAGGAAATATTCAAAAAATTATATGATCAAGGAGATATATATAAAGGTGAATATGAAGGACATTACTGTACTCCTTGTGAATCATTTTTAACTGAGTCCCAATTAATAGATAATAATTGTCCTGATTGTGGGAGGTCGGTTCAAAACGCCAAAGAAGAAGCCTATTTTTTAAAATTAAGTAAATATGTAGACAAGTTAGTAAAGCATATTGAAGATAACCCGTCATTTTTGCAACCAGAAGCAAGAAAGAATGAAATGATTAATAATTTTATCAAACCAGGCTTACAAGACTTGTGTGTTTCTCGTACTTCGTTTAGTTGGGGGGTTCCTATTTCTTTTGATGATAAACATATCATTTATGTTTGGATTGACGCTTTAAGTAATTATATTACTTTTTTAGGATATGACCTGTCAGGAAATCATGGTCTAAAATACCAGAAATATTGGCCGGCCGACGTTCATTTGATTGGAAAAGATATTTTTAGATTTCACGCTATATACTGGCCGATTATGTTAATGGCATTAGGAGAGCCACTTCCTAAAAAAATATTTGGACATCCATGGTTATTAATGGATGGTGGTAAAATGAGCAAATCAAAAGGTAACACTCTATACGCTGATGACTTGGTGTCATTATTTGGTGTTGATGCCATAAGATATTACGTGTTAAGTGAAACGCCGTTTGCTAATGATGGAACAATCACATATGATTTAATTATTGAAAGAATAAACTCAGATTTAGTTAATTCATTAGGAAATTTAGTACATCGTACTATTGCAATGAGTTATAAATACCATGACGGCGAAATAAAAAGTAATAATTATAGAAAAGAAATCGATAATGAGTTATTAAATATGGCTTTAAAAACGCCTAATTATGTGGATGAATGTTTAAAAGATTTACAAGTTAGTAAAGCTTTAAACTATATTTTTGATTTTATTAGAAAATGCAATAAATATATAGAGGAAGTAAAGCCTTGGGAACTCGCTAAAGGTGTTAAAGATAAAGAAAGGTTAGAGACGGTAATTTATAATTTGCTCGAGAGCATAAGGTTTATAGCTGTTTTATTACAGCCTTTCATCCCTGATGCTGCATCAAAAATTTTAAATCAACTAAACACTGATAATAAGGACTTTACATCTTTAAAACAATTTGATGGCTTGAAAGGTGGAATAATTGTTAAAAAAGAGACGCCATTATTTAATAGAATTGATAAAGAAGAAATGTTAAAATCAATATATGAATAAAAATGTAAAATATAATGTAAACGACAAAAATAGTTATTATATTAACTGGACAATTAGATTTTTGTCATGATAATATAACGTTGTTGTATAGCAAATAGAAAACAAAGATGGAAAGGAACAGAAAAATGAACCGCAACCAAAAAAAATCTAAGCATTACATAACAATTATATTTGTAGTATTGATTTTATATTTGGTAGTTAAATTGTGGTATTACTTCAAAGTTGTTGATTTTGGTTATCTAGTAGTAATAATATTTAGTTTTATTCGGTTATTGAGAATAAAAGAAATAGATTAAATTATACTGTGTTTTTATAGTATAATCTTTTTAGAGGTGTTAATGTGATTGATATACATTGTCATATAGATAAAGATGATTATGAAAATTTAGACAATTTTTATAAAAACATAAAGAACGGTGGAGTTGAAAAAATAATAATAAATGGATATGATTCTGAGTCAAACCGAATAGCGTTATTAGCAGCCGAAAAACACGATAATATTTATGCAGCGGTGGGGTTTCATCCGTCTGAAGCTAACAAAGTTACTGATAATGATTTTTTAATATTGAAAGAACAACTTAAGCATCAAAAAGTTGTAGCTATAGGTGAGATAGGTTTAGATTATTACTGGAATAAGGAAAATAAAAAGGCTCAAAAAAAACTTTTTATTAAACAGTTAGAATTGGCAAAAAAATATAATAAACCTGTAATAATTCATAATAGAGAGGCTACCACCGACATATATAATGTTTTAAAAAAATATAATATTTGTGGAGTTATGCATAGTTTTAGCGAAACTTTGGATTGGGCTCAAAAATTTATAAAAATAAACTTTTTATTAGGTATAAGCGGAATGGTTACTTTTAAAAAAATGAATTGGTTAAAAGAAGTAATAAAAAAAGTTCCTATTGAATATATTTTAGTAGAAACTGATTCCCCTTATTTAACTCCTGAACCTTTTAGAGGTAAAAAAAATTCTCCGGCGTATTTATTTTATATACTTAAAGAAATAACAAAAATCAAGGGATTAACCGAAGAAAAGGCTAAGGAATTGACAACGTCTAACGCTGTTAGACTATTTGACATTTAACCCTTTTTTATGTTAAAATAAATATATTATATGAGGTGAAAAAATGAAGAATATTTTTCGGTTTTTTTTCAAATATTCTTATTTAATGGCATTATATTTGTTTTTAGGTCTTTTAATTTTTTTATCAATTAATGAAAAAGAAAGAGTTAAAGGGAATAATATAACTACCCCTTTTTTAGCTTATAATTCAATTTCTCATAGCGTTGTTGAATTAGAACCTATAAAAACTTTTTATGGTCAAATGACCGCTTATGGTCCTGATTGTAGGGGTTGTATAGGAATTACCAGGTCCGGATATGATGTAAGGAATGGAAATATATATTATAATGATTATAAATATGGGCCTCTAAGAATAGTTGCCGCTGATAGATCCATCCCTTTAGGCACTATTATAAAAATTAACGCTCCTAAATTATATTCCTATTCATTTCTAGCGATTGTATTAGACAGAGGCGGGGTAATAAAGGGTAATGTTATCGATTTATTATATGAAGAAGAAAAAGGATTACACAAAACCGTCGGAAGACATTATAATGTTCGATATGATGTTCTTAGAAAAGGTTGGTAGAAAAAATAATCAATATAAAAAGATGATTAACAATATTGGTTTATAATAACAATATTGTTTTTATTTAACATAATAGGGAGTGGTTAAATGAATAACCAAAATTTAGATAATAAATTTAAGTTTAAAAAGAAATTCGGTCAAAATTTTATTTTTAATGATAAAATAATTGATAAAATAATTTCCTTTGCTAATATAGATGAAAATACGTTAGTGGTAGAAGTAGGGACCGGCTATGGAAAATTGACCACTAGTATAGCAAGTAAGGCTAAAACCGTTTTAACCTATGAAATAGATATTCAATTAAAGGAAACATTGTCCTCCAATTTTAAAAACTATAATAATATATTGCTAATTATTGATGATTTCTTGAAAAGAGATTTAGCAAATGATATAAAAGAT
>SKGN01000020.1 GCA_007117415.1 Bacilli bacterium
CAAGAATTGTAACTAGATTTAAATCTAGTCCGATTGATTATCGTAATAAATTATTAAATACTAACTAAAAAAAGGTAGAGGGTTGATTAAATTTGTTTCCAACTTTTGGAAGTCACTTCAAAAAAAAACTTGCGAATTAAACGCAAGTTTTTCTTTTTAGTAATTTTAAAAAATTTATGAGAGTAGTGATTTATAGTTATAAAAAATGAAAAAAGTTAAAAATTATACATAATATAAATAGAGTGAATATTTTTTTAATTGTTTTGATTTACTTCCTCTATCAAAGTTAAAATCAAAATAAGCATATTTTACGATAGTAAAGTTTAAGTAAGTATCAATATCTATTTTTGCTTTTGCTGACATATTATTACCTCTTTCAATCGAATTATGATGTTGAACTAAAGGAATAATGTAGCGTCTTTTGGATTTAATGCTAACATAATATTTATCTTTTGCTAGTGTCTGGTTATCATATACAGTATTAGCTTGCTGAAATTTTCTTTTGTGAACATTTTAGGTTGATATAGTTCTATCCTCTAAAACAATTGGTTAAACTTGACAATTACTAAAATTCATAGTAGATTAATTCTTAATGAAAGGGAGGTAAAGGTGATGAATAGAAATGCTGCTAAAATAAAAATTATTGCCTACTCATTATCCACTTTAATAACGATTACTACCGCAGGTTGTAATTTGACAAGAAAAAGCGAGGATTTCGAAAAAAAACAAGATATAACCTTTTCTCAAATTGAACCTGAAGTTGTTATTGATGTTTCGGTAAAAGAAGAAGAATATACTGAAGAAATTGATGACCCTGAAAATAAATCAGAAGAAATTATAGAAGAAAAAGAAAAATTTATCAAAGAACCAAAAGAAGAGGTAATAGAGGAAAAACCGGAAGTTATAGAAGATATCAAAGAACCAAAAGAAGAGGTAATAGAGGAAAAACCGGAAGTTGTAGAAGATATCAAAGAACCAAAAGAAGAGGTAATAGAGGAAAAACCGGAAGTTGTAGATAACAATCAACAAATAATTAATGCTTTAAGAAGCGAATATTATAATGATTTAATCCAATATGATTATTTGCGATATTTTGTTGCTGAAAAGATAGAGAGATATGTAGATTATAAGTTGGAACATCCAGACAAAAGTTTTATTGATGTTATAACTCATGTTAATATAGGGTTAGATAAATCTTTTTATACTAATATAAAAATAATTGATAATCCCCATTGCTTGACAGCATTAGTGAATAAGTATAATGCTGTTACTGAAGATTTTGTCCCTCAAAATTTACAAGCAATATCATCTCAATATGCTAGTGGCACTCAATTATTAATCCAATTCGCAAAAGAAGCATATGAAAATATGGCTTACGCAGCAAGCAAAGAAGGAATAAAGTTAACAGCGTTATCAACTTATCGAAGTTATGATAGTCAGTATAAAAATTATTGGAGTAAAGTTACTGTTTCAAGACCTCAGTGGCACGTTGATTTATTTAATGCAAGGCCTGGTCATAGTGAACATACGTTGGGATTGGCAGTAGATATTAATAGTTTTGATCAATCATTTGAAAACACTAAAGCATTTAAATGGTTAATTGAAAACGCTCATAAGTATGGTTTTGTTTTAAGATATCCTAAAGGAAAATCCCATATCACGGGCTATAATTATGAACCTTGGCATTATAGATTTCTTGGAGAAGAATTAGCGAAATTAGTAAATGAAAGCGGTCTTACATATGATGAGTATTATGTTCGCTATATTAAAGAATATGAAAAGGTAAAAGAAGTAACGGAAGAAAAACAATTAGTTTTAAATAAATAAAAATAGCGATTACAATTTTGTAATCGTTATTTTTATTAAAAATTATCAATTTATGATATAATTTAATTATAAAATAGAGCAGAGGAGAGGTGTTAGTATGAATATAAAGGAAACAATAATAGAGGTTTCTTTATCTATTTTACCTCTTACAATGGTAGTTTTAATTATGCAGTTTTTTCTTCTTGATTTTACTTTTGAATTTTTCTTTGTTTTTATAATAGGTGTATTAATATCAATTATCGGTTTTTCCTTGTTTATAATAGGGGCTAAACTTAGTTTGCTTGAAATAGGAGAAATAATTGGAAGAAAGTTAATAACTAAAGCGAAATTATGGTTTGTTATATTTTTCGGTGTGGCTCTTGGTTTTGCGGTTACTTTAGCAGAGCCTGGGGTTCAAGTTTTATCTGATCAAGTTGATATGTTAGATAATAGTGGCGGTTCTAAATGGATATTAGTTATAACGATATCGTTAGGAGTAGGTATTTTTTTGGCATTAGCGCTCTTTCGATATATCTTTAATATATCTTTAAAAAAAATTCTTATATTCAGTTATTTGTCAATTTTTATAGTAGGAATATTTTCATCACCACAATTTTTTTCAATAGCTTTTGATGCAGGTGGGGTTACAACTGGGCCAATGGCGGTACCTTTTATATTGGCTCTTGGTTTTGGTGTTTCTTCTTTGAATAGAATCACGAAAGCTACGCATGAAAGATTTGGATTTATAGCTTTAGCGTCGATAGGTCCAATTCTAGCGGTACTTATAATGGGGGTGTTTATAAGATGATAAATCTAATTTTTGATGGTTTTTTAGAAGTTATGTATGATTCATTAAATGCTTTGATTCCTTTATTAATAATTTTATTTTTCTTGCATTTTTTATTTTTAAAACTATCAATAGATATGTTAATTCAAATAATTAAGGGAATTCTTTTTGCTTTTTTTGGTCTTGTTCTTTTCTTGCATGGCGTTAATATTAGTTTTATCAATACGGGCTATATGACTGGAGAAGTTTTAGGAACATTAAAAAATAATTGGATTATTGTTCCGATTGGTTTTGTTTTAGGGTTTATTGTTACGTTTGCTGAACCGGCCGTTAAAATATTAAATAATGAGATAGAAAAAATTACTACCGGATATATAAATAAAAGAATTGTTTTAATGTTTTTATCATTGGGAGTAGCTTTTTCAGTGGCTTTATCAATGGTGAGAATATTAACGGGTATTTCCCTTTGGTATTTTTTAGTACCAGGATATTTAATAGCGTTAATATTAACAAAGTTTGTGGGGCCACTTTTTGTGGCTATTGCTTTTGATGCCGGCGGGGTTGTTACAGGTCCGATGATTGCAACTTTCTTATTAGCGGTAATATTAGGTGTTTCAAAATTTGTAGAGGGAAGTGATCCTTTGATAGATGGTTTTGGGATGATTGCAATGGTATCATTAATGCCTATTATTTCTATTTTGGTTTTGGGATTAATATATGAAAGAAGTAATAATAAGGAGGTTTATGTTGATGAAAAATAATATTTTAAATCATAAATTATTAGTTATAATTATCAAAAAAGGTTTATCGGGTAAAGTTATAAAATATGCCAAAGAAGGTGGAACAGTTGGGTGGACGCTTATATATGGAAGAGGAAGCGCTGAAAAACATATTTATGAAAACATTTTAGGAATTGAGTATGAACCTGAGAAAGAAATAATATTGATTGCTCTTAAATCTAATGATGTTGATAATGTTTTAAATACTATAACGGAGAAGATGCAGTTAAAGAAACCAGGAAAAGGAATAGGTTTTGTGGTTGATATTAAAAAATGTATTGGGATAGCTCATCTAATAGATATAAATAATAAAGGGAGGGAAAATAATGAATAATAATTTTAAATTAATAGTAATAATTGTTAATAAAGGAAGAGCTCATGACGTTATTGAAGCTTCTAAAGAAGCAGGTGCCGAAGGGAGTACGGTTATTGATGGTCGAGGCGCTAGTGTTCGTGATAAAGTTAAAATATTTGGGATTCCAATTGAACCAGAAAAGGAAATAGTGTTAATACTGGTAGAAACAGAAAAAATAGACCAAGTCTTAGAAAAAATCACTAAGCATACTAGTATAAATGAACCAGGAAAAGGAATAGCATTCACAATCGAAGTTGAAAAAGTAATTGGAATTTAATGAATATTTTACTGTAAAGCGTAAAAAATAATAACGGAAATAAAAAGGAGATATGTTATAATTATTTTATAAAAAGGAGGAAAAAAATGGAGTTTAAAGATAAAGTTGCAATTATAACTGGGGCTGCTAATGGTATTGGAGAAGCGGTTGCTAAAATGTTAGCTAAGGAAGGGGCTAAACTGACTTTAGTTGATATTGATGAGGACGGCTTGAACCGCTTATCAGGAGAATTAGGTATTGCAGAAGAAAACTATATTATTAGTCCTACAGATGTATCCAAAGAAGAGCAAGTTAGTAGTTATGTAAATAAGACTATTGATAAATTTGGTAGAATTGATATTTTTGTTAATAATGCTGGCGTTGAAGGCAAAGTGCAAAGCATTATTGATACTTCTTCAGATAACCTTGATTTTGTTTTAGATATTAATATTAAAGGTGTTTACTATGGGTTGAAATATGTATTGCCAACTATGATTGAACAAAAGTATGGAAGTATAATTAATACTTCTTCGGTAGCGGGCTTCATTGGTGCTCCAGGCTTAGCTCCTTATATTGCATCTAAACATGCTGTATTAGGAATAACTAAAACAGCGGCTTTAGAAGTGGCCTCGTATGGCATTAGGGTTAATGCTGTTTGTCCAGGTCCAGTTGATAATAGGATGATGCGTTCTATTGAAGAAGGAGCAGCTCCTGGTCATCCTGAGGATGTAAAGCAAGCTTTTGAAAAAGATATCCCCATTGGAAGATATGCAACTAATGAAGAAGTGGCCGATTTAATTTGCTTCTTAGCTTCAGACAAAGCGCAATATCTTACAGGTGTATCATATCGCATAGATGGCGGAATGGGCGCTAAATAAATAAAAAAAGAGACTAAGTTATATTTAAATTAACTAGTCTCTTTTTTTATTTTTAATTAATAAATTAGTCTCTTTTAATTGTTGGTTATCTTTGTCTAATTCAATAGCAATATTAGAATAATACAACGCTTCATCTAGCTTATTGAGGTGATAGCAACATATTGAAGATATATCATATATTGTACTATCCCAGGCATAAGGCTCGTTAATATAACTTAATGATTTGTTATTAATTTTTAATGCTTCGTAACAAAAATGATAAGCTTTTTCCCAGTTATTAAATTCATATTCTAGCATAGCCATTTCCACATATGGTTCCCTTAGATAAGGTGCTTCGTTTAGGGCTTGTTTTAACCATTTTCTAGCTTGTTGAATCTTTTTTTTATTAAAATAACACCTAGCTATATAGCGCATTGAAGCACATCTTTCATCTTTCCAAGTAGCTGTTTTTAAATTCAAGTGTTTTTTTAGCGTTTTAATACTCTTATCCCATTTTTGATAATACATATATTCTCTTCCCAGATAATGAATGTTTCTATCGTTTTCTTCATCTTCTTTTGCTCCTAATTCTAATAAAGGTAAATATTGACTCCTCTTTTTAGAAGAATCTGGATAATGGTTTAAAACAATTCCTAAGGCATAGTCTATTTTCTCTTTTGCTTCTCCTTTATATTTTAAAACTTCATGAACGGGATTTTGCCATTGATATATATTATTTTGATGTATTTTATCAATTAAAAAACTAATAGATGGTTTTCCATATTTATCAAAGCTCCAGTTAAAATTAAATTTTAATCTAGTGGTATCTTCTTTCCATGCAGTTTCTAGTTTTTCGCGCCAACCTTTTTCAAATGATTCATCTAAGTCAGTTGATACACAAATATCATAATCTTTTGGTATAAGAGATAAAACTTTATTTCTAGCATCATCAAAACGCCAAGGATCTATTTTTATTTCGTGAACAGATACCTTTAATTCTTTAAGTAAAGTAAAAGTTTTATCGGTTGAACCAGTATCACCAACAATAATTAAATCAGCTTCACTCATTGAATCGACCCATCTTTTAACAAATTTTTCTTCATTTTTAGCGATAGCGTATACGCATATTTTTTTTGTTTTTTCCATAACTTTAACTCCTTTATATTTTATATTATGAATTAAAATATCAATGGAATTTGTTTTTTTACTATTTATGATTGTTCTTATAAAGAAAAGACTGTCTATGTGACAGTCTCTTTAATTACGCTATTTGGACAATTGATACTTGAACACTTACGTTAGGGTTTAAGGCTAAAGTCATAGGTTCAGGTGAGTTATTACGTAAGGTTATAATATCGCCAGCATTTAATTCTAGTATAGCTTCACCAACAACGTTTCCAATAGCAATTAATACATCGATATGAGTGGAAAGGTCTACAACGTCATTAACGGTTAAAGCAATTGCCGTATCGGTTCCAATAATGGTATTAACGGAATAAAATATTTTATAGGTGCCAGTATTTAATACAGTAATACCGGCATCTCCTGGGGCGTGGGAAATGTCAAAGTTAGGCCCATTATTACTTAAATCAAAGTCTTCGCCAGCCGGAACATAATTGTCTGGTTCTTCGGTCACATTATAGAAATATCCATATGATAATATGGATTGAGGTCCTTCAGGCCCAGTTGGTCCAGTCGGTCCAGTCGGTCCAGTTGGACCTCTTCTACAACAACAGCAACAGGAATAATAATTATATTTATTAATAGACATTTTTCATTCTCCTTTCTTTTTTGGTTACACCATATTTTATGAAAAAAAAAAAAAAACGAATTTACCCTTGTAACTGTAAATAAAAACTATTGAAAACCTTTTACAATAAGCATGTTATTCGTTGACAGGTTATTTAAATAAGTGTATTATATAGGTGTTTATGGGGTGAAAAATATGGTTAGAAAAAAAAGAAAATCGTTTCGTTTTTTTATAGCATTTTTAACTAGTAAAGCGATACAAGTATTTATTAAAATGTTTTTTAAAGATAAGGGAACTCATATGCCAGGAAAGTTGGCCATGAAGATGTGTCCTGATTTTTTAAGTAGAATTGGAAGACCAGAAACGGTAATAGCGATTACTGGTACTAATGGCAAAACAAGCGTATCTCATTTTGTAAACAATATTTTTATTAGCAGTGGTTATAAAATAATTAATAATGAAAAAGGTTCTAATATGCTTTCAGGAATAGCGTCTTCTTTAATTGATGCTGCCAATATATACGGTAATGTCAAAGAAAAAATAGCAGTATTTGAAGTAGATGAAAGAGTATCAGGATATATTTATGATCACATACCCCCAACATATTTACTATGTACCAATTTATTTAGGGATTCGATTAAAAGAAATGGGCATAGTGAATTTATTTTAACTAAAATAAAGAGTTCAGTGCCTAAAACAACAACCTTAATTTTAAATGCTGATGATTTAATTTCAATTAATATTGGTAATAAGGAAAATAAACGCTTTTTCTTTTCGGTTAATAAGGTAGATTCCTCTAATCAATTTAAAAATATTGTGAATGATATATCGGTTTGTCCTAATTGTAAGAATAAATTAGAATATGAATATCGTCATTATCATCATATAGGGAAAGCTAGATGTTTAAAGTGTGATTTCAAATCACCTATACCTAAATATATAGTAGAAAAAATAGATTTAAAAAAGAGAACGCTTACGGTAAAAGAAGAAAATAAAAAATATAATTATAATTTGATTTCTAATAGCGTTTATAATCTTTATAATATTATCTCTTCCATAGCAGTTGCTAGGGTATTTGGCTTAGAACACAAAGAAATAAAGGTAGCTTTTGAAAAAATGGAATTAAAAAAGGACCGTTTAAATGTTCAAAAAATAAAGGATAAGGAAGTAATAACCCTGTTGTCTAAAGATCAAAATCCGATATCTTGTTCAAGGATGTTTGATTATGTATCTAGTCAGCCTGATGATAAGGCAATCGTGTTATTTATAACGGATTCAAAGGATAAGGTTCATGGCAGTGAGGATATTTCTTGGTTATATGATACTGATTTTGAGTATTTAAAAAAAGATGATATAAAGCAAATAATTGTTGGTGGTAGTAGATGTTATGATGTAAGTCTTAGATTAAAATTAGCGGGAATAAAGGATGAGATAATTAATTTAAAACCAAATTATGAAAATGTTGAGGAGATAATTAAATTAAATGAAGTAAAGAAGATTTTTATATTGTACGAGCTATATGCTTATCCCCTAGCGAATAAATTAAAAGAAAATGTAAAGAGAAGGGTAGGGGTTTAAATGATAAGAGTAGAAGTGTTGTATCCAGAGTATATGAATTTATATGGAGACAGTGGAAATATTAAATATTTAGAACAAAGTATTGATAAAGTTAAAATCATTTATACAAATATAAATCAAAAACCAAAGTTTATATCTAATGATATTGATATGATTTATCTTGGTCCTTCTACTGAGATTCAGCAAAGGGAAATAATTGAAAAGTTAAGGCCTTATAAAGAGAAAATAAAAGAATTTATCGATAATAAAAAACTAGTTTTAGCGATTGGCAATGCCTTAGAAATTTTTGGTAAATATATTGAAGATATTGATGGCAAAAAAACCAAATGTTTAGGAATATTTGATGTGTATGCAAAAAGGGAAAAAAATTATCGATATAATGAGTTGTGTTTAGGGGTCACTAAGGATGGACATGAAATAGTGGGTTATAAAAATCAAATGAGTCACTTATATGGTAATGATAAAAAATATTTTCAAGATATGTTTTTGGGAAGTGGTCGAAATCCAAATACTTTAATAGAAGGTATAAGTAAAAATAATTTTATTGGAACTTATATTTTAGGTCCAGTTCTTCCTTTAAACCCTTATTTCACTAAATCAATTATACAATCATTAGGAGCTAGTAATTCTTCTTTAGCATATGAGGAGGATGCTGTTAAAGCTTATGAAGCGAGATTAAAAGAATATCGGAAATTAATTAAAAATGAAAAAAAATAACAATCCAAAAGAAAAAATAAAGTTATATGCTAAAAAAATAGGAATTAAAGGAATAGGATTCATAAAAGCTGAACCAATTAAAGAGTTAATTGATATATATGGGCCAAAAGAGAGTAGTTTTAATTATGATTTTCAAAAAGGTTCTACTAATCAAAAAATAAATCCTAAAGAATTTTTTTCAGATGGTAAAACAATCGTTGCTGTTTTTTTATCTTATCCTAAAATTAATGCTAAGATAGAAAAATTAAGTGATAAAGAAGTTTATTTTTCAGCCAGTTCATGGGGAATTGATTATCATGTTGTTATGAAAGAAAAGTTAGAAAAATTAGCACACTATATAGGTAAATATGTTCCTGATTTAAAGTATAAAATAGCGGTTGATAATACCCCTTTATGTGATAGAACCATTGCATATAAGGCTGGACTTGGGTTTTTTGGTAAAAATAAATTGCTAATTAATGATAAATATGGATCATATATATTTCTAGCTTCTCTGTTTATTAATATTGATATTGAACCCGATGGCCCATTAAAAAAGCAATGTTATGGTTGTAACAAATGTATTAGGGCATGTCCAACAAAAGCGTTAAGTAATAATGGTTTTTTAGACAGTAAAAAATGTTTATCATATATCACCCAAAAAAAAGGGATTTTAACTGAAGCAGAAAAAACTAAAATTAATAAATGTATATATGGATGTGATATATGTATAAGTGTTTGTCCTCATAATAATTCAATTAATAATTATAATCAGGAGTTTAAATATACAGGGGTTGAAATTATTGATATCGAAAAATATAGTCCTTTAACTAATAAAAACTTTAAACAAAAATATGGTCATTTAGCGGGGTCTTGGCGAGGTGCTACGGTAATAAATCGTAATATTAAAATATACAAAGATCGTTTTAAATAAACTATCTTTTTTAATATAGTTATGATAAAATAAAAACATAATATTATGGAGGTGTTTTTTATGAAACCTAAAAAGAATTATATTATTTTATCGTTAATTTTAATGACTACCGTTATGTTTTTAGTTTATGCTTTAAAATGGAACGCTGTATACAAAGAAGAGATGAGTAGAGGGAATATAATTACTAAATATATTCATGAAGTTAAAATGGAAGAATTTAATAATTATATTGTTGATAATCCCGACTCAGTTGTTTATTTTGGCAAGAACAATGATGAAAAAAGTCGTAAATTTGAAAATGCTTTTAAAAAAGTTATTGTTGATTATCATTTAGAAGATAGAATTGTTTTTGTTAACGTTAGTGAATTAGGAGAAGAGGATTTTGACGTAAAAATGGATCAATTATATGGAACAGAAGAGCTAAGAAAGAAGGACCAATATTTAAGAGAAATCCCAGCCCTAACCATTTATCAAAATGCTGTTTTAGTTAATTTTAAAAGCGGAGAATCATTAAATAAAAATAATGCTGTAGAGTTATTGAAGCAATATGATGTTATTGAGGAGATTGCGTTTATAAATGATTAATGTAGTTTTATTCGAACCAGAAATTCCTCAAAATACTGGTAATATAATGAGAACGTGTATTGCTGCTAACGCTAAATTGCATCTTATTAAACCATTAGGATTTTCTTTAGATGATAAATATTTAAAGCGAAGTGGCTTAGATTATATTGAAAAATTTGATTATGATATATATGAAAATTATGAGGAATTTAAAAATAAAAATATAGGAACCTATTTCTTTTTAACAAGATATGCTAAAAAGAATCATACAACTCATGATTATTTTAAGAAGAAAAATAATATATATCTTATTTTTGGAAAAGAAAGTACCGGTATTCCAAAACAAATTTTAAAAGATAATCTTAATTATTGTATGAGAATACCAATGAGTGATAAAGTTAGGTCTTTAAATTTATCTAATGCGGTTGCTATTACGTTATATGAGGTATTAACTCGTTAAAAAACATTGGTTAGACACCAATGTTTTTTAACGAGTTAATACCTTGTTAAGTTTTTTTTCATCGTTTAGAATGTTAATTAAATCATAAGTTTTTAATTCTTCTCGTAAAGCTTTAAGAAGAGATATTGTTATATTATCTTCTCTTTCTTTATTTTGGATGTTTTTAATATCATTAACAGCTTCAACTTGTTTTTTTATTATATTAATTTTTTGTTCTCCTAAAGCTATTTCAGCATTACGAATTAATAAACCATTGTAATTGTGACGATTATATTCTTCGTTCATCATTCTTCTTGATGTTTCTGTATCACCAAGAGCGTTTTCGATTATTTGATAATTTTTTCCCCAAACATGTCTAGATATTTCTAAGGTTAAAGCTCTAAATCTATTATTAATAGGGGTATAATTTTTATTATTATTAAGATTATTATATTTTAATAAAGGTTCGTTATTAATTGTTAATACTCCGTATTTAGAATTATAAATGACTCCTCTTGCTATACTAATAGCATAATCAGTGGCTGTACCCCCTTCGCCATGATACCCATATGGAAAATGTTCAAAGGAATGAAAATAACCACCAGACGGAACACCTATATTAAGAAAATTTATTATTTGTTGACCAAAATGAGAAATAGATTGGTCTCCCGTTTTACAATCCCAAGGTTTTCCATAATACAATAAACGTCCTTGTTGATGAAGATCAAGTAACGAATAGGCGTTTGGAACATAAATATGAAGCCATTTCATTACTGCTTGAGTTTCAGGTTCCGAACCTAAATGCGGCCCAGGATAGTTTTCGTGATGTGGCACAGTTCTTATGCTAGGAGATTGTCTTACATCTTTAAATAATTGACCAGCATTTATAGAAGGAAAGTTACGATTTAAATCTACCCTATTAGCGTTAGCTTTATAAAAAGGGTTATTTGTACCTTGAGATATAATTCTACCATCAGGATTACCAATAGGAATAGCTTCTAACCTTACTTCTTCTAATATTTTTCGAAAATAATCGTTAGTTTGAGCTTCTTTAATTAAATCGTTAAATTGTTTTATAATATATAAACCACCTGCAAATTCATTACCATGAGTTTGGCCTAAGTATAAAAGATTTTGTTTGTTTAATTGACTATCATTAATTATTTCTATATCCTTAGCAATAAAATATAATTGGACTATATTAGCGTCATTAATATTATCAATACCGTAGTTTTCTTTAATATAACTCGCTTTAATTTTATTTGTTTCAAGAGCATTATTTATAATAAATTTAAGTGTTTCTTCATATGGTACGTTTAAATTATTAATTTTTTCTTCAACTGTTTTTGGTTTTAAATCAATAGACAAACTATAGATGTTTCTTCCTTGAACACTCTTACCAATTATATGTAAGTCTACCCCTTCGTATTTGGCTAAATTCTTCATAAATAATTCTAGTTCTTCATAAGAATATGATTTGAGTAAATCAATAGATAAATCTTGTATTTCTCCTTGGGGAGTTACCTTTATCCATTCTACTGCCATAGCCTTTTCATAAGTTTCTTTTGGCATTCCCGGAATAATAAACCTCCCATAAGCACTTAATTCATTATTTATGTCATTTAAACCCCAATTAGAATCGGTTGATGGAGCAGGAGAAGTAGCGGGTTTAGGTGATGGAGTAGGAGTAGGAGTAGGAGTTGGGGTTGGGGTAGGAGTAGTTTCAGGAACCGGTTTTTCTAGTTCTTCATTAGTTTCTTTTTCTGCTGGTTTATAAGGAATAGTACCAATAGGTATTTTTATGATTGTTTTGTCATCTTCCGCAGTTTCTTTTTCTGCTGGCTTATAAGGAATAGTACCAATAGGTATTTTTACTCCAATTTTTTCATCAAGTTCTTCTTTCGAGTCTTTTGATGATTCGTTTTTTTCCTTAGAACTTTCTGGTTCGTTACTTTTATTTTCGTCCCCAGTTTCAAAAGTTGAAGAAGACGAATAGTTTTCCTTCATTTCATTTGAACAATTTACAGATGAAAACATTATGATGGTTGCAAGTCCAATAACTTTTAAATTTCTAAACTGGTTACTTTTAATTAATTTTAAGTTTTTTAAATTCATATAAAACGCCCCTTTGTTAATTAATGTAGGTTATTATACAAAAAATGGTTAAAAAAGTCAACGACAAACAAACCTTTTGTTACTTATATGATAAACAAACCTTTTGTTACTTAAAGAGTTAAATGCAATTTTATTTATTATTTTACACAAAGTTGCATTTAGTTGTTTAATAGTATTTAATAAGTATATATCAATTGTTTTCTTAATGGTGATTTGAAAGGAATGAAAACATATGAAAAAAGTAAGATTGACTATTGAAGATAGAATTTTAATAGAAGAAGTATTAAGACAAAATTATCAATTTAAAGATATTGGTTGAGTATCTTCTACTATATCTAGAAAAATTAAAAAAGAGTCGATCCCAGATTTTTATTTACATAATTAATTTTGTAAACTTTCTATAAGGATTATCTTTTAAAACATTTGTTATTGTGTTATAATTCTATTAAGACTATAAATGTAATATAAAAATATAGAAGAGATATGAATTGTTGTTCAAATGATACTATGAAAAAGGTGATAGAATGATAACTAAAATTATTTTAGCAGGTATTATTGTCTTTTTTTCCTTAAACATTCCTTTTGTTAAAGCCGCAGAAAAAGATTGTTCTTATGATGAACAGTTAAGATTAAGAGAAATTGTTGGTAAATTGTCTTTTTCTTATGAACTGATAGATTATGGTAAAGCTCATCTTTACGATGTTTATATTTCAGGTTTTACTAAAGATATATATGCTTTTGTAGAAGGAGGCAATACAGATTTTTATTATGAAGAAGGAAGAATCACAAAAGGTATTGCTTTTAAACCCGGTGAAAATCATAAACTTATTTTTTTAGCAACAGAAGATACTTTATGTCCTGACTATAGAATAATGTCTCGATATATAACTATTCCAGATTATAACCCCTATTCTAAACATCATCTTTGTGTAGGTCACGAAACCTATTCATTATGTCAAATAAATAGCAGTATTTATAAAGAAATAAAAGATATAGTGGAATTTGAATTAAGAATGAATGCTTATTTAAAATCGTTAGAAAATCAAGATAAAGACTATTTAAAACCAGTAATAGAAGATAAAGATGAAGACCTTTTGTTTTTTGTATGGGACTTTTTAGGAAAATATTATATGCCTATTTTGGTAACTATAATTATTTCAGGGTCACTTGGAATAGCCTATTTAGAAATAAAAAAAAGGAAGGAAATACTATGAAGAAAATAATTTTAGGTTTAACAATTATTTTAGGTTCTTTCTTAATGGGAATGATTGATGCTAAAGCATCTAGTCATATTTATGATATAACTTCTTTAAGAGTGGTAGGTAGTAACCTTGTTATTGAGGGTTGGGCAATATATAGGCCGACACCTCGTGATTTCAAGCAGCATCAAGTGCAACCAACATTTACTTTAAATGTTGTTGATACAAGTAGCAATCAACTTATTATGGGCCCTCTAGAAGATAAAGCTACAAAAGGAAATTTTGTTGATGATGATGATACAAAAACTTCTCAAGCAACCGTTTTTGCGGCGGCTTATTATCATCAATATGAGAAAAAACCTAATGTTGCTAAAATTTATAATGATTATGCAGGGAGCAATCAATATAGAAATAGATTAGCTTATTATATAAGTATAACTGCTAATGAAATGTATGTTAATAACCATTTTAGATTTCAAATTCCTATTCAGGAGCTTAATGAAAAGGCAAATGCTTTAAATGCTGAAGAACTAAAATTAAATTTAAATATATCTCAAACTAGTGGACCAGTAACAGTATTTGGTATACCATTTAATTTACCAAATATTAACTATAACATTATAGGTTTGGCAGCGCATAGTAACGTAGTTACTTTGCCGTCTGATTTTGATTATGTTGAAGTAAAAACTCCTTTTGATAAAACTACGGTTGTTGTTTCTGAGGGCCTTGTTCAAGGTAACACCACACAATCGGTTCTAAAATATTATTGTGGAGGTTCTTTTGGTCCGGCAGGTTGGATTAGTTACACTGATATGAGTAAATGGCCTAACGCTGAATTTCGTCAACATATTACCGAATATCCTATAATTGCAAGGCATACTGCACAGCAGAAATATATTCGACTAGGGTTTCAACTTGGCGCTTACCAGATGTCATTTAATCCTAACATTGTTGCCGGAAAGTGTTATGCTTCTCCTAATGGCAGTATAATTGGCTACATTCCATCGGTTTGGGTTTCTCCAGTTTCGGGTTCTTTTATAAGAATAATTCCAACCAAAATAGATGAACCAGAACCAGAACCAGAACCTGAGCCAACAGATCCGGATTGTAATTTTGAGGATGCTTTAGTTCGTTATTGTTGCTTATATCCTGAGGATGACGATTTATGCAACGAATTAAGAACCCGAGATCTTAAAAGTGACTCTCGTAGTTTAAGTTGTTCAAATAGCGAAACACCTGAAAGATTTAAATACCCTAAGAATCCAATTTATCCGTATTTGTTGGGAGAATCTCAATTAAAAAATGCAGCTTGTAATGTTAATTGTCAAGAAACCTTAGATATAACTTTTCAACCTGCTCAATCAGTTAATGCTGGGATGGGTTTTACTTACCCTGTGGCAGTTAGAGGTTCTAGAATATGTGCGGCAGCATATAAAAATGAATCATGGGTTGAAGATATGAATGCAGCTGTGGAAGAAGCGGTTAATTATTATAAAGATATGAAAAAATATTTAGATGAGGCTGTTAAAATAGATGATGAATGTGGGGATAGAGATATTAGTACTGATGCTAGTAAAATAATAACAGACTATCATTGCGATGATGAATGGGTGTTAGATGGTGTTAATTGTACTAAGACGTATGAGGTTAAATCTAATTATTTTTTTGAAGCAGATTGTAAGTTGCCTGGTCCTTCCTGGAAAAACTTAATAGCCATCTCACCTTTTTGCGTGGGAAATTGTAATGAACCATGTCGCGATAACAAACCATCGTCAAATTCTACCCGAAATGAAGAACTAAGCACTTGTTTGCAAAAATGCGATATAGGTCTAGATGAAGGTACGTGCAATATTTTATGGGAAGGAATATGTAATGAAGAACCAAAACCAGCAAAAAAAACTTATAGATGTGAAGAAGGGTGGGATTATATTAATAACACATGCAGGAAGTTTGTGTGTGAAAAACCCCCAAATAAAGATTGGAATAACGAGCAATCACGTATTGTTTCAAAATTAGCTAGTGCTAATGATGCTAGAATAGATTATCAGAAGTATATAGCAACGATTAACTTATTGAATAATGATCGTTTTGCTTGTAATAATTGGGTTAGTTTAAATCCATATTTAAGAAATCCTGCAACAACAATAAATACAAACAATGTTCCTAATCAAAATGGGTATTCTTTAATAACCCCTATCGTATCCTATTCTAATCTTGATTATAAAAGAGAAGGCGAAAGTAAAGAACACACTATTGAGGTTTGCAACGAGGGAAAAATTGAGGCTGCAAGCTACAATCGACGTTTAAGAAATAATCATCAAACTATCAGTAATTTTTTTGGAGAATACTGCAATGATTTCGATCCCCATAAAATATCTTATCAAAATGTATGGGTCGAAAACTCTATTAGCGATCTAACTTATGAATTTTCTAATTTTTATTATATTCAACGATATACAGGAGAAATAAGTGATACTAACAAAGATGGTTATGATCGTCATGGCAGATATGCATATACTGGTTTTTATGATCCTAGTATGAATCATTCCTTTTCAATAAGAGCAAGGAATTTGGGGCCGAATCTTACTGGTGTTACAAGGAATTGGCATATTGATCCTTTGAATTGTCATTATGAAGTTACCAATTGGCTTTTTCCTCCTGAGAATGATCCTCAACGCGAAAAATATGGAGCTGTTACTTTTACATTTAGGCAAATATCCTTAACAGATCCTTTTCCTAATAGAAGTCCTAGAACTAATTGGTTAGATAGAGAAAACTTAATTAATGATTTTGCTAACTTTGAGCCTTATCATATTGAGTTAACCCCAGGGTTAAGACAAAGTATTAGATTATATAATCGTAATTCAAATTATGGTTCATTTAATATTGAAGATCCTTATCGTAGTTTGATGATTAGAAATTTGGGTGGTTATACATTTAAATAATAAGAAAGGAAGGCGATTTTATGAAGGAATCTTTTTGGGGTATTTTTGTTGTTACTTTAGGGATAATAGGAATAAGCGTTATTAATGTTTTTCAGACTATTGCAACGACCGGTCATCATGATTATTATCTTTTAAAAGAAGTTACAGAAGCTTCTATGTTTGACGCGGTTGATTTAGGTTATTACCGAAGACATGGTGAGATAAAAATAATCAAGGAAAAGTTTATTGAGAATTTTTTAAGAAGATTTTCAGAATCTTTTGGAAGAACTGATAAGAGGGATATTATTTTTTATCACATTAATGAGCTTCCCCCTAAAGTTAGTATTGGTTTAGATGTAGAATATGACTTAAGAATTTATAATTATGAAGAAGTTGATTTTAATATCGGAAATCATATAAATGCTATATTAGAAACTAAATTTTAGATTTAGAATAGAAAGAGGAGGATTATATGAATAATTTAATGTTTAACATCAAAAGATTTTTAGCAAATAAAAACACGGTTACTGTTATAGGAGTAGTGTTAGCGATTTTAATTTTATATTTTGGTTATAACTGGCGTATTAGACAAGCTATTCAACCCGTTAGAATGCCTTATGCGCTTGTTACTATTCAACCTAGAGAAAGAATTACAGAAAACATGATTGGGTACACAGAAGTTCCACCAAGAATGATAATGGGTAATATAATACGTAATCCTAATTTAATTTTAGGAAGATATGCCAATTATAATACAGTTATTCCTGCAGGTAGTTTGTTTTATCAAGATGCTGTTGTTAATATAGCAGATTTGCCTGATTCAGCTTTTATTAATATTCCAGTAGGTTATACGCCCTTTAATTTCCCGGTTAATATTGATACTACATATGGCAACTCAATATTTCCAGGTAATTATATAAACCTTTATTTTAAAGCGTTTAATGAAGAGGGGAAAATTATTATTGGTAAGTTAGCTGAAAATATTGAAGTATTATCAGTTAAAGATAGGTCAGGACGTCATGTTTTTGAAAACACACAAACTGAAAGAGTACCTAGTAATATTATTTTTGCGATACCAGAAGAAATACATTTGTTACTTAGAAAAGCTATGTTTTTAGGAAATGTTTCTAATATTAGAGCAGAGCTTATTCCTGTTCCAAATACGGAAGCTTATCATACAGAGGTTGGAGCGATAGCGATTTCAAATCAATATTTAAGAGCTTTTATAGAAGTTAATACGGGGTTTGTTCCGCAAGATCAATTACCTAATGTTGGAGATGAAACGCCCAATTATGGGGAAGAAGATTTCTTTGAAGATGCAACTGGAGAAGATGGAGTAGGTGAATAAAAATAATTAAAAGAATAGGGGATAAATATGTATAACGATAGTATGTTTAATAATATTGATTTTGGTATTTTAAAGGAATATATGGACAATGATGATATAACCGATATATCTTATAGTAATAATGGACAACTTTGGTTGAAGAGTTTATCTCAAGGAATATATAAGGGAGATAATCAAAACATTAATAATGCCATGATTGAAAAGATAGCTTTTCAATGTTCTAATATAATGGGAAAAACATTTAATATGGCTCATCCTTTTTTGGATGCCGAGAGTGCCGAATTACGTCTTAATTTTGTGCATGATTCGATTGCTAAAAATGGAATTGCTATGGTTATGCGTAAAACACCAGCTAAAATCAGATTAAAAAAAGAAAAAATATTAGAAGAAAAATATATAACAGAAGAACTTCATGATTTTTTAATAAAATGCATCGAAGGACATTGTAATATAATAGTTAGTGGGGAAACTGGTTCTGGTAAAACAGAGTTTGTTAAATATTTAGCGTCCCATACTAAAGAAAATGAAAAAATTATTACGATTGAAGATACGCTAGAATTGCACTTAGATCGTATTTTCCCACATCGTGATATTGTTGCTATGAAAACCAATAACATTGCCTCTTATTCAGAGGTGTTAGTTACATGTATGAGACAAAATCCCAAATGGATTTTATTATCAGAGGTAAGAAGTGCCGAAGCGGTAACAGCGGTTCGTAATTCAATATCTTCTGGACATAACATTTTATCAACTATTCACTCTGATAAGGCTCAATCAATACCTCATCGTATGTATAGTTTACTTGAGACAAACTTAGACATGGATCAATTCTTAAAATCAATATATCGCTATATTCAATTAGGCGTTCATGTACGAGGATATCAAGATAAGGAAACAAAAAAATTTAGACGTGAAATAGTTGAAGTGTGTGAATTTTATGTTGATAAAAACAATCAAGAACAATATAATATAATTTATCGTAAAACTAATGAAGGTCAAATTATGAGAAATAATCCTAGCGCTTATTTAAGAGATTATTTATCTGCTAGTGCTGTAAATATTAATCCCGATTTGTTTGTTCCAAAGGGAGAAACTGTTGAAACTTTAATTTAAAAAAGAAAGGGTGATATAATGGAAATTTTACTGATAGCCTTTATTGCTACTTATGTTGTGGTTTATAGAAAAAATAAGGGCGAAAATGTATATAAATATATTGTTGAACAAACAACATCGATTTATGAAAAATATGCACCTTATTCTTTTAAAAGTGTCCGAGATAAAGTAAGAGAACTAGGCTTGGATTATTCTAGTAGACAATACTCAATTCAATTAGCGTTATTTGCTGGTGGAGGTTTTATAGTATCTTATTTATATTTTTATAATATATTAGTCAGTATTGTTTACTGTTTTGTAGCTGTTGCTTTTATTCCTTATATCGCATATCTAAGATATAAAAGAATATATAGTGAATTTATATTTGAGCAAATTCAAGTTTATACCACTAACACTATTATGGAATTTGCTGTTACTGAATCTTTTGTTAAAGCTTTAGAAGGTGTTTATGCATCAGGTGTTTTAGAAGATCCCGTTTTATCTGATGTAAAACATATGATTGATTTGGCTTATGAAAATGGTTCGATTGATGCATCAATTGATTATATGAATTCTAAATATGATTATTATATGGTTAAAAATATGCATCAATTATTTTTACAAATCACTAAAGAAGGTACTAAGGATACCGCTAGAGAATCATTAGATAATATGTTATTAGATATTGATACCCTTGTTGAAGGGGTTTTAAAAGATAGAATGGATCGTAGTACTTTTCATAAAGCTTTTTTACAGTATGGAATCCTTTTATATTTATTAGTTATGTTAGTGCAATATTTATTAGGAGTTGATACTTATTTAACGTTATTAGATATGACAATAGTAAAAGTATTACTTCATTCGATTATTTTAATCAATAGTTATTTCTTAATTAACGGAGAAAAATATTATAATGAGAATGTAGGTGCTGAATAATGGAAATACTTATAATAGGTGTTATTATATTATTTGTTTTAGATTATAATCAAAAGGTAAATACTCGTAAATTTATCAAAGATAATGAACAATATTTTAAAATATTAAAAGAGGATAATTATGACTTTTTAGTCAAGGCTAAATATGGCGAGGAAGTAGACCCTGATATTCTTTTTTCAGTTAGGGTAAAAAATGGTTTTATTGCTATTATAGTATTAATCTTTTTATTCTTAAACCAACTTAATTTTATTAATGCTATTTTGTCTTTAGTTGTTGGATTTGCTGTTTTTAAAATTCAATACACAAGTTTAAGATCTTATTACAAAAAACATCTTTATCGCATTAATTCAATGTTACCGTTTTTTTTAAAAAACATGGAAATATTGGCCCAACATTATACTATTCCAGTAGCGTTATCTAAATCAATTTCGACTTCTCCTGATATTTTTAAACCAGGATTAAGAGAGTTAGTAGAAAAGATTAATGCTGGTGACTCTACGGTGGATCCTTATATGGAATTTGCCAAACAATATCCAGTTAGTGATTCTATTAGAATGATGAGACTATTATATCGTTTAGGATTGGGAGGCCAAGAAGATAAGCATGAACAATTAGTTATGTTTTCAAAAAGTGTATCTTCTTTACAGAATAAGGCTAGAGAACAAAAATACAAACAAAGGCTTCAAACCATGGAAAATAAGACAATGTTAATGCTAGGTTGTACTGGTGGTGGCGTTATGGTGTTATTAGTACTGTCAATGTTGACAATGATGCAGTTTTAAGATTGATTAATTACATTATTTGGTATATAATAATTTTATAATTGAAAGGAGGTAGTACAAGAGTGAAAGAGGCGACAGGAGAATTAAATATGACAATTATTACAGTTATTGCTATCGCGGGTATCGGTGCTTTTCTATGGATGTTTTTACCGCAGATATTAAAAGGTATAGAAAGTACTTGGGGAAGCGGTTGTGCTGCAGATGAAGAAAGAGTTTATATAGATGGCAAATATATATGCCAATAGCCTTAAGTTTATAATAGCATCTAGGTTATATTTATATTAAATAAGAGGGTGATGTAGTGAGAGAATCGATAGGAGGGGCGTTTCTACTTAAGTTGATGGTAGTGTTTATTGTTTTATATAATAGTTTATTAGCTATAGCCGTCAATTACGCTATAGCCTTTCGTGTTAAAAATCAAATTGTTAATTTGATTGAACAATATGAAGGTTGTGCGGGAGCAGGAGATAGAGTAAAAGAGTACGTTAGTAGCGTAGGCTATTATAGAGCTGCTTCACCTAATCAAAAAGGTTATAGTGTAGAACCTCGTTACCTTGAAGATAGGAAGGGAACTTATTATATAGTGACTACTTATATAAAGTTTGATTTCCCTTTTATTCAAAATATTTTTAAAGCTGCTATTAATGGAGAAACAAAAATAATATATGGTGTTAAGGAAGGATCTACAGAGTGTAGTGAATTTAGTGATAAATAGAAAGTTGGAATATTAATGAATGTATTAGTAGCAAATAAATATCAATCTTTGCTTAATTCTTTAGATATTGATATTATTAAATCAATAGATGGTGAATTTGAGGTGGATGAACTTATTGAAATGTTTTCCAACTTTTTTTTCCAACGAATGATTTTAGATATTACTGCTATCAAAGGTTATAAAGATATAAAAAATCTACAAAAACTTTCTATAGCGTTAGATGTCAGCAAAATAATTTTATTGTTAGATGATGATGATGAAAGTACTTCTTCAATATATTTAACTAAACTTATTTCAATGGGATTTTATAATTTTACTAGAAATCAAGAAGGAATAAATTATTTATTAGAACATCCTAATACTTATCGTGATGTAGCCCATATTCATCAGTTAGAAGAATTAAAAGAGGCTGTAACAGAAAGAGTAGTTAGTTCAGGAGTTAAAATTTTAGGAATAAAAAACCTAACTGATCACGCTGGTTCTACATCTTTAATTTATATGTTGAAGAAACAATTAGAGCTAAATTACTCTGTTTTAGCTATTGAAATAGGAAAAAGTGATTTTTCTTATTTCAATGACAAAAATATGATTTCAACTTCTAAAGATGAATTTCCGCAGGTGTTAATAAAAAGCAAGGAATTTGATATTGTTTTGGTAGATATAAATGAAAGTGATAATGAAGATGCTTGTAATGATGTTTTATATTTATTAGAACCTTCTTCAATTAGGTTAAATAAATTAATGCGTAAAAATAGGAAAATATTTGAACAAATGGCAGGTAAAAAAATTATTTTAAATAAAAGCTTACTTAGTTCTAAAGATGTTCTAGATTTTGAAAATGAAGCAAGAACCCAAATATTTTATAATATGCCACCCTTAAATGATAGGTCTTATAATAAAGGGTTAGATTCTCTTTTGTTAAAATTAGGATTTGCTAAACAAAAAACAGAAGATTTAGATTCAAAAAATAAAATATTAGGGTTATTTAAGTTTTAAAATATAAAAAAAGATTGAATTCTATATAGTTAAATGCTATAATGAATTCCAGAGGAGGAGTCTTATGTTAATTTTAAATACGTGTCCACATGGTGAGGAGTTATTGGTTATATTAAGTTTTGTTCATAAAATTATTACTCTTATACAGATTTTTGTTCCTATAGGATTAATTATATGGGGTAGTATTGATTTAGGAAAAGCAGTTATTGCTGGCGAAGAAAAAGAGATTAAGACACATCAAAAAACATTGCTTAAACGAGCTTTAGCGGGGGTATTAATATTCTTTATCGTAGCTATTGTTACCTTTGCTACAGGACTTGTTGGTGGAGAAGATTGGAAAGCTTGCTGGGACGCGGCTAAAACTGGCGAGTATGAGTTAGAAATTAATTAAACTTATTATGGCTCTTTGTCAAATAGTGTGGGTGAATAAAAATTCACATTGATACAAGAGTTTACAAACAAGTGAAAAACGAAAGTTTTTTACTTGTTTTTTCTTTTGTTAAGTTTTCAAAGATATTAAG
>SKGN01000007.1 GCA_007117415.1 Bacilli bacterium
ATTTTTTATATTATTTTTTTGTTTTTCTACTAAATAAAAAAAATAATATCATAAAGATATTACTTATTGAAAATATATATTAATTAAAATATCATAATGGCGTCCTGGAAAGGATTCGAACCTTTGACCGACGGCTTAGAAGGCCGTTGCTCTATCCAGCTGAGCTACCAGGACATGGTTAAATTATACAATAAAAAAAATAAATATTCAATACATTAACATATTAAATCTCAAGTTAATTATATTATTAACTAAAAAAAGGGGTTTACCCTTTAAATTTTATTTTTTTTTATAATTATTCAAGTGGTTTTAAAACACTTTTTTCAATTTCCTCATCTTCCACCATAAATACTACCTGGCTAACATCATAATTATCACCAATCGATAAGGCTATCGAATATATTACTTCTTCTAGTATTTTTTTGTTTTTTATGTCATCTAAAATATAACTGTTAAAATTTAATGCTAATTCTTGTTCTCTTAATTCATAATTTAACAGTTTAGCATTAGCATTTAAAAAACTCATTAAATTTGCTTCATAAATAGGTCCGCTCGTTAATTCATCAATAATAATTTTTATTTTATCACGATCATCATTTACATACTTAGTAACGGGGACATAATAATAATTATCATTATGTACGTTAACATAATATATAGTCACATCATTAATATTCCTCGTACTATTAATATTATAAACTTTATTAATCCCAAAAGTTCTTTTTAAAATAGATGGTAATTTTTTTCCTGATTGTGGTAAAGTTGTTAGTAATTCACCTTCTATATATATTAAAACACCTTTTATATCATTTAAACTTGTTAAGCTATACGTTATAGCCTCTATAATTTTCTCTTCAAATTCTTTTTTTACCTTTAATAATTCTTTTGAAAAATTAACTTTTACAATACCTGAATCAGTAAAATCAATACCCATTATTTTAGTGTCACTAGGAATAATAGCTCTAAAACCACTAGGGATGCTACTTTCTTTTTTACCATCAATTATTAATATGTTTAATAATTCTTTAATTTTACCTTCAGTTGTTTTTCCGGACAATAATATACTAGCCCTAGCAACGTAATTATTAGAATCAATTAAAAATGTTTGATGAGGTAATATATTACTTATATATTCAATACTAATGTTTTCATTTAAATTTAATATATGATTATCCGATTTAGGAAAAGCACTAAATAACAAGAGAATAACTAATATTATACTGGCCAAACCAATTCTATTTATAGATGTTTGCTTTAACATATAATCCCCCTTAATATACTATATGAAAAAAAAAATAAATAATGAAAAAAGTCGTTAATTACGACTTTTATAACGAAATTTCCCCAAGTTTAATTAATTCCACAACGGCTTGTGCTCTTCCTTTTACACCTAGTTTTTGCATTGCATTAGAGATATGATTTCGTATTGTTTTTTCACTTATATTTAAAAATTCAGCTATTTCTCTAGTTGATTTATTCATTACTAATAAACCAAATATCTCTTTCTCTCTTTTGGTTAGTATTCCCTTACTCATATTGATCCTCACTTTCTATAGTAGAGGTGGTTTATATTTACTCATAATATTGTATGAGGGAATTACATTTTAGTGAATTATTTTCGCATAGAAAAACTCTAGCCGCCTAGAGTTATGGTTGAAACTTAACGGAAATATAAATTTTTTCATCAAATTCATTTTGGACAGTTCTCATGATATCATTAGCTAGTTTTTTATCATGCTTATCGCTCGCTACAACTACTCTAACTTGATTATTATCTATTTTAATAAAAGAATTTAATTCATAGGTCTTTTTTAGTTTTTCTTCGATTAATTCTTCTTTTCCTTTTAAAACATCTAATAATTTTATTTGTTCATAAGCATTATTTTTTTCTTGTACTGTCGCCTCAATATTGGTAAGAACCATTTTTAATTCCTTCATAAGATTTATTCTTTGATCTTCCATTTCAATTCTAAGTGCTGTTAGAACTTCGCTTTCTTCAATTACAAATGATTCGCTATTATCATAATGGCCATTGTCAGTAAAAAGCAATTCTGATGGCATTGTTACATAATATACACTTAACACTAATATTAAGCTAAACAAGGTTAAAAACCATAAGCTCTGCTTGTTTATCATAAGTATCCCTCCATATCTTTTATTATATTATATTTTAATATAATAATAATATGACAAAAAAAAGCTTTCGCTTATTTCCTTGATACATATTTACCATCTTTAGTGGAGATTATAATTATTTCTCCTTCTTCAATAAATAATGGTACTTTTACTACCAAGCCCGTTTCAAGAATAACATCCTTATTAGGATTATTAGATGTATTTCCTCTCACCGCTGGTTCAGCTTTAGTTACCAAAAAATCAATTTTTTCCGGTAAATTAATACCTAATAATTCATTTTGATAAAAAATTAATTCAACTTCAATATTAGGTTTTAAATAATTTACTTCTTCTTTGATTTGATCTATATTAATCATTAGTTGTTCATAATTTTCAACATCCATAAATATATAATCAGAGCCTGCATTATATAAATATTGAGCCTCTTTTTTTTCAATAACAGCCTTTTCAACCTTTATCCCAGCATTAAAAGTATGATCAATAATACTCCCTGTTCTTAAATTTTTTAATTTTGTTCTTACAAATGCTCCCCCTTTACCAGGTTTAACATGCATAAATTCAAGAACTTGAAAAAGATTATTATCAAGCATAATAGTGACACCAGTCTTAAAATCATTAACATTAATCATATTCTATTCCTTTCTATTATGAATAAAAAAAAGCATTACGCTTATTTTTTTTCTTTATGATTAGTAGTTTTTTGACACCTTGAACAATATTTTTTTATTTCTAATCGTTCGGCAGTATTTTTTTTATTCTTACTAGTCCTATAATTTTCTTCTTTACACTCAGTACAAACTAAAGTAATTAGTTCTCTATTACCTGGTTTTGCCATGTCCATCCTCCTCTTTTTACTATACTTATTATAACAAATATTATCTTATATTCAAAACATTTAAAAAGTTTTTACAAATTTTTAGGATTATATGCTTGAGATATATTTTTAACTGGTGAGTTATTATATATATATGTAATATTTTCTTTTATGCCTTCAACTACTGCATTTACATTTGGGGCTGGCAATATGAGCGCTATCGTAGCCATCACTGTAATTAAAAACACTTGGATTGCCATATAGTCATTTTTTTTCATAATATCACCCCGTACCTAGTTATTATAAACGCTTATTAAAATAATGTAAATACCTAAATTATTAAAAAAACATTTCATATATCTTCTCTGATACTCTTCTCGTTATTTTAGTGTTAACCAAAGAGGTATAGGTGGAATTATAATAACGATGACTTATATCAGGCGATATAACAACTATACTTACAATTGGATCATCAGCTGGAAAATAACCAACAAACGTTTTAGAAATAGTTTCCTTATCAATTTTACCATCCCCTGTAGTATCAATAAAACTTTCGGAAGTTCCTGTTTTTCCAGCTGGATTTAAGACGTTACCCATGTAATTATAACCTAATGTACCATTCATCACAGCAATAAAACCTTCTTGAATTCTATTCATATATTTAGTCTCTAAATTTAATTTATTTAAAACAGTAGGCTTTATTTCATAACTAATTAACCCTAATTCTTCTTTAGTAGTTGGTTGATGAACTTGCTTTAATAAATTTAATTTATAGCGATTACCTCCATTAGCAATAGTGTTTATATATTGTAATAATTGAAGGGAAGTATAGGTATCATATTGACCAATAACAAAATCTAATAGATGACCAGATATATCACTCTTACCTTTATATCCTAGACTCTCAACTGAAAAATCGATGCCAGTTTTAACTCCTAAACCAAATTCCGCAAACATATCACGATATAAATCAAAAACCTTACTATTAATTTTAAGCCCTCCATCATATTTATAATTAACTCCAGCCACTTTCATAGCCGTTTTAAATTGATAGGAATTAGATGATAATTTTAAAGCATCAATATCATTTAATACTCCTAAACCTTTTTTCCAAGAGCATTTTAAAGGCGTATGTCTAATTTTAATACATTCGTCAAGCATTTTAGTATCAATATCAATAACTCCTGTATTATATCCAACTGCCATTGAAGAACCCTTAATAACTGATCCAACAACTATTGGTGATGTGGCTATAAAAGGAGTATAGTCATATATATTATATTCACCGTTCTTTTCAATTATTTGCTTAGCAGCATAAGCCAAAATCTCACCTGTTTTAGGGTTTCCTACTAATACCACTGATTTATTATAATAATCCGTATTGGGTTCTTTTTTGGCCTTAATCATTTCTTCTATTAAAATTTTTTCAATCGCTATTTGAAGATTAATATCAATTGTTAAAACCAGATCATGTCCTCTTATACCCTTGTTTTCAAGTTCTAAATCATTCGCTTGATTAACTCTATACAAAGATTTTTCGCCTCTTAATAAGTCTTCATAAATATACTCTAAATAACTGATTCCTACTCTATCATTTAAAGAATAGCCTTGATCTAAATAATAATCCTTTAGTTCAAATGGAATTCCTTGCTCAGAAGTGGATACATTACCTAATATTTGTCTTATCGTATCATCATAAACATATTGCCTTTTCCAATCTAATTCCGTATTAAAACCTTGGTATTTATCAATATTTTCTGATATATAAGCATATTCTTCATCACTTACGTTGTCATCTTTAATTATTTTTTTTTCATAATAATATCCTTGATTCATCAAATAATAAAGATAAGCGGCTCTTAAATCCATATTATCAAAACGCTCTAACTCTTCTTTAGTAATTCTATCCTTTTTCAAATCGTGTAAATCTTTTTTCGTTAGTTCTCTCATTTTTAACGCTTCATATTCCTGATCAGTTATTTTTTTATTGCCTGCTTCTTTATTTAGTAATAACCAAAACTCTTTCAATTCAGTAACAGATAATTTATCATATGATAGTTCTAAAATTTTTCCTACTGTATAGGCTAAATTTATTTCATCTTTAATGGAAACTCCTTTTGGTTTTTGATAATATATTGTTTTATACCCTATATTATCCACTATTATATTAAAATTACGATCATATATTCTCCCTCTTGGAACAGATGGTCCCTCAACTACTTTTGATGTTAAATGAGTTAACTTTAGACGATACTCTTCAACGTTGCCAATTTGCAATATTATTAACCTAATTAATATAATCAGAAAAAATAATACTATTAAAAACGTAATAATAATAAGACGATTAGTTATGATTGTATTAAGATCGGTTATTTTCAAATATTTTTTTATTTTATTCATAAATATCACCACTCTCATTAATTAGTATAATTAATATTATCTTTTTCTTACATGCAAATTGAATTTTTCCATATATTAATATGAGGTGTAAATATGTATGAGATATTAATTGCTAACTATATTGAAAAAATATCAAAAGAAGATGTTATAAATTTTGCGCAAAAAAAAGGTATCACTTTAAACAATAGTGAAACCGATATTATATATATGTACGTGAAAAACCATTGGCGAACATTTTATAATGGTAATCCTAACGATATTTTGGCTGAATTAAAAAACAAATTAGAAACTAATACCTATCATAAGTTAGAGTCACTATATAAAGAATATAAAAACAAAATAAATTAATTATTTTGTTTTTTGATAATATTTTCTAATATCTTGAATTAAATTCTTGTTTAGTTTTTGTTTTTTAATCATTTCAATTTCTAATTTATAAGGAGGATATACCTTTATTAAAGAATCATCTTCACTTATGAAAGGCGTTTCTAATATCTTAGGAACATTAGCTATTCGCCTGTTATATATAATTTTAATTAAAGTATCAAACCCAATGTTACCAAACCCAATATTAGCGTGACGATCTTTTTTAGAACCAATTATATTTTTACTATCATTTATATGAATACAAGCTAATTTTGATAACCCTATTAGTTCATCAAATTCATCAAGAATAGCGTCAAAATCATTAAGATTATAACCCGCATCAAACAAATGACAGGTATCTAAACAAACTAATATTTTATTTTTTTTATCTATATTATCAATTATCTCTTTTAATTCTAGAAAAGAGCTACCGCATTCACTACCTTTTCCAGACATTATCTCTAAACATATATGTGTTTTTTGCTCGGGTTCAATAACTTCATTCAAAGCATTAATAATATTTTTGATTCCAATTTCTATTCCTTCACCAACATGACTACCAGGATGTAATATTAATTTATTAACTCCTAACTTATCGCATCTCTTTATTTCTTCTTTTAAAAATTTAATTGAAAAATGATAATTATTAATGTTTTTTTTGTTAGCTAAATTAATAATATAAGGAGCATGAACAAAAACATTATTAATTTCCATATTATTATTTTTCATTAATTCATAGCCTCTTAAAGTTAAATTTTTATCAATAGGAAGGCGACTCGTATTTTGAGGGGCACCAGTGTAAAGCATAAAAGAATTACCACCATAATTAATTATTTCCTCTACACAGCCTAATAATTGTTTTTCTTTTTTAAAAGAAACATGAGACCCAATTAATAAAGTCATATTAACACCACCATTTATATTATACAATAAAAAAGATATCTTAAGATATCTTTTAAAATATAATTAATCACCTAATGTAGGACACACACCTTCGGTTGGACCTAAAATATTAACTGAAGCAAAATTAGCGTCCTCGACACAAAGAACTCCAAACTTACTATTACTTGCTGTCTTAATGCTGACTTCTACGGGATTATCACCTGTTACCTCAAAATGATAATATTGAGCAGGATCACCACCAATTGTATCAACATTAGTTTCATCAAGGGTAGAAGTATCATATCCTGGATTTTCAAGTATCTTATACTCGATACCTTTTATTAACATTTTAACATTTGATTCGAATGAACTTTGTTTAGTTGATGCAACAATGCTAGTTATTGATGGTATTGCTATAGCTAATATTATAGCCAGGATAACAATAACTGCTAATAATTCTACTAAAGTGAAACCTTTCTTATTTTTCATCATTTTTTCCTCCTTACTATAATCAAAATGACCGTACACTGCTATCTGTGTAAATTAGTTATTTATCAAGTTATTTTATGTACGCCTTTCTATATTTTTATACTATCCATTTTACCATATGTTATTTCGTTTTACTACCTTTTTTTCATA
>SKGN01000029.1 GCA_007117415.1 Bacilli bacterium
ATAATCATAAATAGGTGATTATGAATGGGAATTTTTGATAAAATTAAAAAGATAATTAGTAGTAATAAAAAAAGTGATAAAGAAGTAGAAATTTATGATAAGGGATTATCTAAGACGAGAAATGATTTTGTAAGTAAATTAGGCCTTTTAAATCAAAAATATAAGAGCGCTACCGAAGAATATTTTAGTGAATTAGAAGAAATCTTAGTTATGGCTGATATTGGGGTAGGAACGGTAATGTCTTTTATGGATAGAATAAAAGATAGAGTAAAGAAAGAAAAAACAAATGATACTAAGTTGTTAACGGAATTAATAATTGATGAGTTATTTATTATCTATGTTAATGAGGGTGTATTAACTAATAAAATTAAAATTAATGAAAAGGGCCCTACTGTTTTACTTTTTATTGGAGTAAACGGAGTAGGAAAAACGACGACTATAGCTAAAGTAGCCCATAAATTTATTGATGAAGGAAAAAAAGTATTGTTAATTGCGGGAGATACTTTTAGAGCTGGTGCCATCGAACAATTAAAAGAGTGGGGTAAAAGAGTAGGTAGTGAGGTAATAAGTAAAGAAACTAATGCTGATCCTAGTAGTGTTATATTTGATGGCATAACAAAGGGAATAAATGATAAATATGATGTTATTTTAATAGATACCGCGGGAAGATTACAAAATAAAATAAATTTAATGAAGGAATTAGAAAAAATAAATAAAGTTATCGGTAAATTAATTCCTGATGCTCCTCATGAGACCTTACTAGTAATTGACGCTACAACGGGGCAAAATGGTATTAGTCAGGCTAAAGCGTTTAAGGAAATAACTAATGTTACGGGTATTGTTCTAACTAAATTAGATGGAACAGCTAAAGGTGGAATCGTGTTAGCGATAAAGGAAAGCGTTGATATTCCCGTTAAATATGTTGGCCTTGGTGAAAAAATGAATGATTTAATGCCTTTTGATATTGAAAAATATATATATGGCTTATTTAAGGATATGATAGGGTGATATTATGGATGAGAGAACTTATTTAACCATTCTTTATGATTATTATGCTGAATTATTAACTGATAAACAAAAACTATATTTTGAAGATTATTATTTTAATAATCTTTCCCTAGGCGAAATAAGTGAAAATTTTACAGTTAGTCGAAACGCTGTTCATAAACAAATTAAAATAGGGGAAGAAAAATTAAAAGATTATGAAGAAAAGTTGAAATTGTATGAAAAAAGCGAAGAATTAAAAAAAATTATGGAAATAATAACAGATAGTAGTTTAAAAAAACAATTGGAAGAGTTTAACAATAAATAAAATCATATTGTATATTAAAATAAAAACATTATAGGAGGATTGCTTTATGTTTGAAAATTTAACAGAAAGATTACAAAAAGCTATTAAAAATATCAGAGGTTATGGAAAAATTACCGAAGATAATATTGGTGATATATTAAGAGAAGTAAGATTAGCGTTATTAGAGGCTGATGTTAATTATCAAGTTGTTAAAGAATTCACGAATAATGTAAAAGAAAAGGCTTTAGGAGAAGAAGTTCGTAAAAGTTTAAGTCCCAGTGAAATGTTTGTTAAAATATTAAAAGATGAATTATTACAATTATTAGGCGAAAAAAAAGATGGTCTTATTTTAGATGAAAAGCTTACTATTATTATATTAGTAGGGTTACAAGGTTCCGGTAAAACAACGACGATAGGAAAATTAGGTAATCATTTGCGAAAAAAGAACAAGAAAAATCCCCTGTTCATTGCTTGTGATGTTTATCGTCCAGCCGCTATTGATCAGTTGAAACAATTAGGTAAAGAACTTAATATTCATGTTTATGAAGAAGGAGTAGGAAATCCGGTTGAAATAGCTAAAAAAGGAATAGAATACGCTAAAGATAACAATAATGATACAGTCCTTATTGATACGGCGGGTAGACTCCATATTAATGATGAATTAATGGAAGAATTAAATCAAATTAAAGAGACGGTTAATCCTCAAGAAATATTATTAGTAATAGATAGTATGATGGGTCAAGATGCAATAAATGTTATTAAAGGATTTAATGAGAAACTAACCTTAACGGGAACAATTTTAACTAAACTAGATAGTGATACTAGAGGTGGAGTAGCGTTATCAGTTAGACATCTTACTGAGGTGCCAATTAAATTTGTAGGAATTAGCGAAAAATTAGATGGGTTAACTGATTTTGATCCTAATAGAATGGTAAGTCGTATTTTAGGAGAGGGCGATATTTTATCTTTAATTGAGAAAGCTGAAGAAGTAATTGATCAAGAAGAAGCTAAAAATATAGCTCAAAAGTTAAATAAAGGAAAATTTGATTTTGAAGATTTTCTTTTACAATTAAAACAAATAAAAAAATTAGGGTCAGTTGAAAACATTATAAAAATGTTACCGGGAGCTTCAAAATTAGGGTTGAATAAAATAAATATAGATCCTAAACAAATGGCAAGAATAGAAGCAATCGTATTATCAATGACTAAAGAAGAAAGAAGAAATCCCACTATTTTAAAAGCTAATCGCAAGATTAGAATAGCTAAAGGTAGTGGAACAAGTGTTCAAGAAGTAAATCGTTTAATAGCTCAATTTGAGCAAATGCAAAAAATGATGAAAATGATGAAAAGCGGCAATTTAAAATTTCCTTTTTCATAGTAGTTAAATAACATAGTCATAAATGCCTTATCTACATATGATGAAGTAGTAAAGGAGGATATATATATGTTATTTGATGAAAGAGCTTGTTGTTCTGATAATATGTCACAACCAGAAATGGCTAGTCCATATATGAGTTTTGGTGGTTATATGCCAGAAGATCGTTGCTGCCCTCAACCAATTTGTCCGCCACCATGTCCTATAATAGAACCCCCAATAGAAAAATGCATCAAAAGAGATTTTTGTCACGAAGTGAAACATATTTGTCCAATTCATACCAAAATAATAAATAATCATATTTTTAGGCATACTTATGCTCCGCACTATACATGTTCAGAAGAAAATGTAGTGTGCAATACGCAATTAGGTTCATGCTGTGATTTTGTTTAACATTTAATGAGGTAAAATGTGAAACCGATATATTTAACAATGATTACTAGTTTGATAGTTAATGCAATTCTTATTGTATTAAAAGTAGTAGCCGGTATAATTATTAATTCTAAAACCTTAATAGCCGATAGTGTTCATTCATTAAGTGATTTTTCAACCGATATTATTTCCATTATAGGTCAAAAAGCTTCAAGTAAAGAAGCTGATAATCATCATCCATTTGGTCATGGAAAAATAGAATATATTACAAGTCTTATAATTGGTTTTATAATTATGATGTTAGGGTTAGGATTAATATATAACTCTATTAATTCTAAAATTAGTATAATAGATAATAATAATATAATTATAGGGGTGGTTATGCTTATAATTATAAGTAAATATTGTTTATCTAAATATATAATCAGGAAGGCTCAAAAATATAAAAGTAATATATTAATGTCAAGCGCTAAAGAAAGTATGGCTGATGTATTAACTTCAATAGGTGTTTTATTAACGCTTATTATATATGATTTAACAGTTTATTATCCTGTTTTTAAATATATTGATAAACTGGGATGTATTATTATTAGTCTTTTTATAATAAAAACATCATATTATATTTTAAAAGAAAATATGATTGCTATTTTAGGCGAAAGAGAACAAGATGAATTAATAATTAACAAAGTTAAAACAATTATTTTAAAAGTTGAAGGAGTAATTGAAATAGATAATTTAATTTTAATGAAATACGGTTCATATTATAATGCTTCAATTAAAATAGCTGTTGATGCTAATAAGTCTTTAACTAAATCTCATGATATAGCACATGAGGTTGAAGAACAATTAATAAAGAATGATTGTTCCATAAAATATGTTATCGTTCATATAAATCCATTTACAAAAAAAATATTAGAGTGATCTAATATTTTTTTATAAATAATTTTTCTTGTTGTTGTTGAAAATTTTCAATATTTAAATCATTAAAATTAATATCTATTTGATTAAAATATTTGTGGTATTGATTAATATCTCCTTGTTTTACAGAATTTATGAGTATATTTAAAACTTCCTTAGGATAGTCAATATAAACTTCATATACCTTTGAAGCATTCATATAAGAATGGATATACTTAACAACGTCAATAAAAGGAATTTCAAAATTATTTTGACATAGTTTGTGACTTAAAATAGGAGAAAAATTATTAAATTTTTCGACAATCTTTTCGTCTCCTTTGAAGCGTTCATATAAATTCATTTGTTTATAAGCATCTTTAGCAAAATAAATAACGTTATTGTATGAGGTTAAGAAATTATTTTGTAAATCATTTTGGTAATACTTATTATATTTATAAAAGAACATTTCCAGTAAGTAAGGCAAAAATTCTGTATTAATACTTTTAAAATTATTTGTAGTTGAATTAATATATTCAATTGAATGCCCAATTTCATGAATGGTTGTTAATATATCAGTTATATTCTTGGAATGCCTAATTAAAATATAAGGAATTTTATTATAGAAATCAAAAAAACAACATCCAAAAACATCACTGTTTTTAGTAAAATGATATAAATGTGGATTAATTTTTTCCACTTCATTTAAATTATCAATCATAAAGGTATTTAAAGATTGAAAAAAAAGTTTAGCTTCTTTGGTTAACTCTTTAGGTTTAGAGTTTATTTTAGAATATTTTTTTTGATCTATAATCTTTAATTTTGACAACTTTTCAATAAAATCTTTATGTTCTTCTTCAAACAAAAAAGGATAATCCTTTTTATGACTATTCATCGTTTTTACAAAATTTTCTAAATTGTTTGAATTCTTTTCTTCGCTAATTAGTTGGATTTCTTTAGCCGCTATTAGTGTTAACATCTTATAATAAGTTTCAATAGAGCTCACTATGATGGGTTTATCTTCTATTGCTTTTTCCTCTTGATTAAAAATTTCAAGCAAAATTCGTATTTTGTTGATAATCTCCTTTTTTTTCCATTGGTACTGCATTATATATAATCCCCCTTAGACGTTATTATATTATAGAAAAAATTGGTATTTGTCAATATGATCATATTGCTGATATAATATTAAAATTAAGAGGTGATATTATGCCGGAGCTACCAGAAGTAGAGACAGTAAAAGAAAGATTGAAAAAGAAAATAATTGGTAAAAAGATAGAAGACATAATTATACGCTCTTCGAGTATTATCAAACACCCTAGTGAAGAACACTTTGTTAATAAACTAAGACAACAAGTAGTTAATGATATAAAAAGAAGGGGTAAATGGTTAATAATCGAATTAAACCAATATTATTTATTAGTGCATTTAAGGATGGAGGGAAAGTTTTTATTTAAAACAAGTGAAGAAATTTATAATAAGCATGAACATGTTATTTTTAATTTGAATAACAAACTTCAATTAAGATATCATGATACCAGAAAATTTGGTAAAATGCATCTAATCACCAAAGATGAATTAGATAAAATTAAAGCGCTAAATAAGTTAGGGTTAGAGCCTTTTGATAAAAAACTTAATAAAGAATATTTGCAAGAAAAATTAAAACATAAAAAAATCCCAATTAAAACAGCGTTATTAGATCAAAGCATTATAGCGGGTATTGGTAATATATATGTTAATGAAATATTATTTTTATCGGCTATTAATCCGATTAAACCTTCAAATAAGGTTAATATTAATGAATTAGGGTTAATTATCAAGAATACACAACAAGTATTAAAGAAAGCAATTAAATTAGGAGGGACGACTATTAGAACTTATACTTCTTTAGATGGAGAAACAGGATTGTTTCAAAAAGAGTTGTTAGTGCACGGCAGAAAGGGAGAAGTATGTATTAAATGTGATAACATCATTAGTAAAATAAAAGTAGGAGGAAGAGGAACTTATTATTGCCCTAAGTGTCAACCTATGAAAAAACTTGACATTTTACCCAAAAAGTTGTAGAATAGCCATTATCTTTTAAAAAGAAGGGGTTTTTGGTTGTGATTACTATTACCATGATGGTTATCTTCATGTTGAATTCAAGAAAAAGAATAAAGAGAGATATTTGTCAAAGTAGATTTATTAAAGAAATAATATAATAAAAATATTAGTAGATCTACTACTAATGTTTTTTGTTAGGGTGGTATTAATGAAAGAAACAATTAATGAGTTATTAATAGGAGATTTAGTCAAATTAGATAACATATGTCATTTTGACAATAAAATGAAAGCTTATTATACGGCGATGACATTTAAAGGCAAGGTTTTATGCCTTAGAAGAAATGGAAAACTATATGAATTGGAATCCCGTATTTTGTTTAGAGAAATGAAACGAAATAATAAAGGTTCTATTGATATAACCGATTTAAACGAAAAACATTTATATATTAAAGATGTCGAACCAATTTTAGATTATTTCTCTAAATATAAGTTTAATAAACATTTAAAGAAAAGGATTTTAAAAGAGATAAGAGCATATTTAAAACAACGAGGCTTATGTTTTTATGAGTCTCCAAAAGAACGAATTTTAACGAGAATAAAATAATTTTTCATATTATAGTAACTTATAAATATGATATAATTAAGTTGTGGTGCAGTATTCTAGTAGTTAGTTTTGTTACGAAGACGGGCCTAAAAAACCGTTAAAGAGCACATCTGTGAAGCTTCTGGTGTTTGCTTCCTACGCCCAGTGGGGGGTGGATGCTGGATGAATGAATTATTGGGCAAACCGTAATGGCATACGGATTAACGACCCAATTATTCTTGGAGGCTCTATCTTGTGGTAGTTTTGCTACGAATAGAGATTAAACCTATTATGCGGTGATAAGCTGTGAATAGTGTAGCTTGCCTTGAGTGGGTATGGGGGATTTAGGAGAAAGCCTAATTGAAACCATATCTGCAAAAAAGAGCTAGTAACAAAAACGACTTCGAGGAAATCTCCTAGACTGTATGTTAATATGAGATTATAGTGCGTACTAAGTGGCAATCAAGTCATACTTATAGTGATGTAGTATTTATTCTTTTAATGGGGAACCACTTTTCAGTAATGAAAAGTAAGAATAAGGGAAATCCAACTTGACCTAAGGCGTAAAGTTAATCATATTAATACCACTTATATTTATAGAGGTGAGAAATGCATACTAAGATTTACAAACAAAAATACGAGCGTAAATTAAATAA
>SKGN01000033.1 GCA_007117415.1 Bacilli bacterium
CTATTTTTTTTAAAGTGGTTTTATCCATCCCTATGCCATTGTCGATAATGGTAATTTTAATATTATTAGCTTTATCGTTTATAATAAGTTTTATTAATCCTTTTTGAGAACTTTCTATCGCCTCGATTGCATTTTTAATAATATTAAGAAACACTTGTTTTAAACGATTATAATCCCCTTTTATATATATTTCTTTTTCGTCAACATTATAATCAAAAGCAATGTTAGAACTTCTTATTAAGATTTTAACTATTTCACATATATCATCCAATAAAATTATTATATCCATTTTCGTTGTTTTTACATCTAATTTTGTTAAATTCAAAAAATCATCCATTAAGGTAATCGTTCTGTCTATTTCTTGTTTTATTATTCCTATATACTTTCTAGAATCTTCTTTATTATCAATATCTAACATATCCAAATATCCTTTACATACTGCAATTGGATTTTTTATTTCATGCGTTATTTTAAATAAAGATTCTCTAATTATTTTTTGTTCTTCCAATTCCTTTATTGAATCATGTATATCTATTATTTCATCACACCTCTTTAACAAACTACAAATTAAATTCGCCACTACAATAAAGGATAACGATAACAAAATAACTTGTAAAATTATCGGGATGTCCGCTATTAAATAAATTTTTAAATTATTTATAATCATTACTAAAAAAATAACTTTTATTACTAAAAAAATATTAATATTACGATAAAACAATTGATTTCTATTCAACAATATTAAATATCCAAGAAAATAAGCGGTTAACTCTAATATTATTAAAATTATATTTATATTTAATGAATAATAATATAAACCAATCACTAACGAAATAATTACATATGACTCTTTCTTGTTTTTTAAGTAAGCTATTAAAAGCGGTATCGTAATAAAGGTAGCTATTATGTTAGTATCACTTCCATGATTATAACTTAAAATTAAATATACAGAAGTATAAAGTGCTAAATCAAATAAAATATTATCTACCTTTTTTCCTATGTCTTTACGATAAATGGTAAATAAAAAATAACTAAATAATGGAAAAAGAATAAAGATAATATTTATAAAAATTATCGGTAGTATAAACATAAGAATCCTCCTATTTATTTGTAGTATAAATTAAGGATTTGTTTTTTTTTGTCGAAAAAAAAGAAATAAGCGAGAAATAAATAACATTATAACTTTTTTTGTGTTTTTATAACCAAAAATGTCAATTACTTCTTCTTTAATTCCTCAATATATTTCTTTAATCTAGCTGCTTCAGCTCCAAATATTATTTTTAATTGATTATCAATTTCAACAATTCCTCTAGCTCCTAGTTTTTGAATAGCATCTTTATTTACTATTGAAACATCTTTTAAACTAACTTTAAATCTTGACATATTAACTTCAACACTTATAATGTTATTTTTTCCGCCTAAAAATTCTACTAATTTATTCGCCTCAATATGGAAATCTTTTTTATTAGCCTTTATAATTATTAAAGCTATAACCAATAAAATTATAATAATTATTAAATATTGAATATATTGCATTTTATCACCCATCCTCATTATACTACATAGTTATAAAAATTAAAACAACTATGAGTTAGGTATTAATTATACACTAATTTTATTTTGATGAATATCTTATTATTGAAATATATAAAGGGGTGGAATATATGTGTAATAATAATCAAGATTGCAAATGTGTGAGCGATATTCTTAAAGTTATTTGCATACTACAAAAAAAAGCCAAGTTTGAGGATTGTTTAAATACATGTGACAAAGAATTTTTAGGGTGTTGTGGATGTAAATGCTTATGTAACACACGACCAGTTCAATTGTTTCTAATATGCAAAAACGGAGATGAACCTTTAATAATGCCAGCAACAAGAAACGCTATTACTGAATTAACAGAATTTTCAAATATTTTTAGAGTTGAAAAGGTAGATGATTGTTGCGCTACATTTAGAGTTTTATTGTTAGAAGAAAATAATAATGATAATGATTGTCCTAAATACATAGCAACTAATTCATTCTTTACTTTAGACTTACGATGCGTTTGTGCAATAAGATGTTTAGACGATACATTTGTAGAGATTTGTTAAAACGCCACAAAAAAAACCACTAATTAGTGGTTTTTTTAGTAATTTATATCTTTTATTTCATCTATTGCTATAAAATCGTCATCAATTGTTATTAATTTGTTATTTATTCTCCCTATTACTTCCTTTTTTAATTCTTCTCCTGACATCATTGTAATAGTTACTCCCATTTTATAAACATAATTAGGCGAGTTAAACATTTCATCTATTTTTTGATTAATGTCTATTTCTTCGTTCATAATTTGTTCTTTTTCTTTTATAAAGTTATCAATAGGTGGTTTTGATTCTTCTTTAATTTCATAAGCCGAATAAAAAACACTATTATTATTATCCATTCTCTTTTTAATTTCATTTACAAAAATAACGGGAAGCCTTTTTTTCATGAAATCACACCCTATCTAATAAATATTTTATGCTGTAATAAAATAAATGTTTCATTATAGTTTAAAAGTTAGAAGACATAATAATAACATAATGGTGGTGATTAAATGAAAAACATTTCAAGATATAAAGTTGAATATAGTATTCTTATTCCTTTAATTATCTTTTTTTTAATTAGTATAGCAAGTATTTACAGCGCTAATCAATTACTACCTCCTTCAGCAGGTAATTTAGCTATTAAACAAGCATTATGGTTCTTATCAGGTTTTGCAGTAGCGTATTTAATAATGTTTATTGGTAACAACTTTTTTATTAGATATTGTTGGTTTATATATATAATTGGTATATTAAGCTTAATATTACTGTTATTATTCGGAGAACCTATTAATGATGCTAAATGTTGGTTTAACCTTTTTGGTATAGCTACTATTCAACCTAGCGAATTTATGAAAATAATTTTAATTATAACTATTGCAAAACTTATTAATGATTTTCATACAAAATATAGGGAACCAAAATATAAGCAAGAAATAAAACTATTATTAAAAATAATAATCATCACTTTTATTCCGGCTATATTAACTTTTCTTCAACCAGATACAGGAATTGTAATTATTTATTTTATAATAATGAGCATTATGATTTTAACTTCTGGAATAAAATGGCAAATAAGCACTCTTTTTTTTGGTGTTTTCTTTGGAACTATCCTTTTAGTTATTATTGTATATTATATTAATAGTAATTTTTTTATTAGTATATTTGGATCAAATATATTTTATCGAATTGACCGCTTGTTAGATTGGCAAAAAGGAATTGGAATGCAATTAAATAACGCTATGACTGCCATAGGGAGTTCAGGATTGATTGGGTTTGGCTTTAATAATACCCCTGTCTATTTCCCAGAACCACACACTGATTTTATCTTTTCCGTTTACGCTAGTAACTTTGGTTTCATAGGATCAATTTTTTTAATCATGCTAATAATTTTCTTCGATTTAAAACTAATAAACATTGCATTAAAAAGTCCCTCGTTTATTAATAAATACATTATAATTGGCATTTTAGCAATGCTTACCTATCAACAAATTCAAAGTATAGGCATGAACATAGGATTATTACCTATTACTGGTATAACGTTACCTTTTATAAGTTATGGAGGCTCTAGTTTGCTAAGTTACATGATAATGGTTGGCATTATTTTTAATCTTTCTAACGAATCATTAAGATTTACTAACATACGAATTTAAAAATAAATATTTTATTAAAAAAGCTAGCCGATAATATTGGCTAGCTTTTCTTTTCATTTTTTATCTACTATGACCTTTAACATTTTCTTCCGGCAAAGTATAAGCATTTATAACATTAAAAGCGTTATTAATAATAATTTCAAAATTTTCTTTAGTAAGTTCACTATATTCTAATTTATCCATCGAATCCATTATAGCAAGCGATATTTTTACTTGTTGTTTTAAATCATTCCCCTTTGTAGTAATAGCGTCTACAACTCTTTTATCACTTAAAATTCCAGCATAAAAGGTATAATCATCAACATACACTTCCATCGTACAAGCAGAAATCATTACTAATTGCTCATTACTTAGTTGATTAATTTTAGAAAAATAGTTAATTAACACTCCCCAAGATAGCATCATTTTCATTCTTACTTCTTCAGGAAAAGAACCCATATTAGCAATTAACATCATAATTTTATAATATCCTTGCTGTCTTTCTAAAGCTAAGTTTTTCACTTTTGGAACCATTTCTAATTTTTCAGCATAAAGCTCATAGGTAACTTCAAGATGATCTAATTCATCAATCAAATCAACTTCGGTAAAGATGTTTTTCCATTTGACTTTATTAATCCGCTTATGCTTATCTAATAGTTGCTTTAATTGTGAATATACTAATTCTTCAGACATTTTTTATGAATCAATTATGTTATTCATTAATAATCCAACTTATAATATATAGTAATTATAGCATAACATTACTTAAAAAAAACCCTTTATTTAAAAGGGTTTATCTTCTAATGGTGGAGAATACAGGATTCGAACCTGCGACCCTCTGCGTGCAAGGCAGATGCTCTAGCCAGCTGAGCTAATTCCCCAATAATAATCGAAAAGGCTAGTAGGCACCAAACCTTCTCCTATAAAATACAACTAAGTAGTTGTGAAATTATTTTATCATAGTCTTTAAAAAAAAACAACCTTTAATTATTATCTTTATATCAAAAAAATTAGCACTATATGGCTAATTTTTTCTATCTTTTCACTTCCATAAAAACTGGCAATATTATTGGTTTTCTTCCTGTTTTTTCATATATGTATGGCGATAAATCTTGAACAATTTGCGCTTTTAAATTAGTATAATTTATTTTTTTATCTTTTATGTTTTTCACAATAATATTATCTGCTATGGATTCTAATTTTTTTAATAATTCTTCATTCTCATTCACAAGGACAAAACCCCTAGTAGTTATATGTGAATGGCCAATCATTTCTTTTGTGTTAATATTCAAATTTGTTATAATCACTAAAATACCATCGTTAGCCATTATATTTCTATCTTTAATTACAATATTCCCGATATCACCTATCCGGTTTCCATCTACATATACGTCTGAAGAAGGAACGAAACCACCTGGTTTTACTACCCCTCTATTTACAGACAACACTTGTCCATTTTCTAGTACAAAGGCATTTTCCTTAGGAACACCACACTCAATCGCTAAATCTTTATGCGCCTTTAACATTCTATATTCTCCATGATATGGCATAAAATATTTAGGTTGAATTAACCTCATCATTAATTTTAATTCTTCCTGATTAGCGTGTCCAGAAGTATGTATCTCGCTCAATGAAGTATTAGTAAATACTTCTACCCCTTTTAAATATAATTGATTGATTGTCCATGCAATACTAGCAGCATTACCAGGTATCGGCGAAGACGAAAAAATCACTAAATCATCATTCATTAGTTTAATTTGACGATGAGAACCATTTGCAATTCTAGATAAAGCCGCTAACGGCTCTCCTTGAGAACCGGTACATAATAACACTATTTCATTATTAGGCAATTTGTTAGCTTCCTCTGGCGTTATAAAAACATTATTATTATCAATATAACCACCTTGTATTGCTATTTCAATAGAGTTTTCCATACTACGACCAAACAAGGCTACTTTTCTATTATTTTGTCTACAGGTTTCAATAATATGTTTTAAACGATAAATATTAGATGCAAAAGTTGCAATAATAATTCGACCTTCTCTATTTTCAAATATATCACCCAATGCCTCATCTACTTTAGACTCACTTATAGAAACCCCTTCTACTAATGCATTAGTGCTATCGCTAAGCATTAAAGTTACTCCTCTTTTTCCTATTTCAGCCATTTTATGAATATTAGACATAGGTCCAATTGGAGTCCAATCAAATTTGAAATCGCCCGTCATTACAATTAAACCATTAGGCGTATTAATAGCTAATCCATGAGAATCGGGAACGGAATGCGTTGTTCTAAAAAAATCTACTTCAAAGCTCTTGAATTTTAATCTAGAATTTTCATTATATAAATGAAGATTGCTATATTTTAGATTTCTTTCTTCAAGTTTCCTTTTTATAAGTGAAACGGCTTGCTTTGGAGCGTATATATTAGGTATTTTAATTGTTTGTAATAAAAAAGGTATACCACCCACATGATCTTCATGACCGTGAGTAATAATTAAAGCCTTTACTTTTTCTTCATTTTTCTTTAAAAAAGAAAAATCAGGAATAACATAATCTATCCCCATAAGTTCATCTTGAGGAAACATGACACCAGAATCTATAATTAATATTTCGTTGTCATGCACAATGCAATACATGTTCTTACCTACTTCTCCTAACCCGCCTAAAGCAAGAACTTTGGTATCACTATTATTAAAAATTTTCATTTTTTTCTCCTTTCTTAGTTAATATAAAAGATTAACATTGCTCCATTATAACCTTTTTCAAGGCATTTGTCCATCTAATAACTATACTTTATGCAAAAAAAAAAGATGTAAATCTTTTTTTATAAATTGTTTTCTTCTGTATCAGAAAGAATAGTTTCTTCACCATTTAAAACAGGTTGTTCGTTATTCTCAGCAGAATTATCAGGAACATAAGAAACATAATCAACAACGGGTTCTTTCTTTTCTTCATTTTCTGTATTTAATTCACTTAAATCAATAACTTCTGTCTTTTCAAACTTCTCTTCTTCTTGAACCGGTTCTTTAATAGGTTCGGTTGAAATATTATCAATAACCGGAATAACAGGTTCGTTTTCCCCTATAGAAGGTTCTTCTTGAGGCATCGACGCTATATCAACAGGTTCTATTTTTAGTTGATCATCTTCTTCTTGCATTAAATCGTTTGTAACCTCATTTTGGGGTTCTTCTTGAACAGGTTCTCCTACCACTGGCTCCATTGTCCCTTCATCAACCATTAACGTGTCAGAAGAGGGAGTAATATCGTTTACGTTTTCTGTTTCTTGATTTAAATTATTTGCAACTTGATTAATTTCTCCGGTGTTAATCTCATTTATATTTTCCATCGGTTCTTCTTTTGCATCATTATTTATCTTTTTTCCTTTTCGAATAGTTAAAAAACCTATTAAAATAAGTATTATAATTAATCCTATTCCTGCAACATAAATA
>SKGN01000036.1 GCA_007117415.1 Bacilli bacterium
CTTTACACCTCCAAATATTAAAAGAAAAGAGTTCTCTCTCGAGAACTCTAGGCTCTATTTGAGTATATCATATTTATTATTGATTTTCAATCGTATAATAAATTGTTTTTTTACTAAAAGTGACAATGACTACCATTTAATCTTTTTTTTGTTGTTTTGTTGCAAAAAATGATTGGCTTTAGAAAACGGTCTGCTACCCTTAAAACCACGAAAATAAGAAAGAGGCGACGGATGAGATGATTCAATAACCAAATGTTTTGAATTATTAATTAACCTGCTTTTGCTCTTAGCGTGATTTCCCCACAACAAGAACACAACTGAATCTTCTTTTTTATTAATTAGTTCAATTACTTTATTGGTAAAAACTTCCCATCCCTTTCCTTTGTGAGAATTAGGAGCATTCTTTTCAACCGTTAAAACACTATTTAACAACAATACACCTTGTTTAGCCCAATCTTCTAAATTACCATTCGTTCTATTTATTCCTAAGTCACTTTGCAATTCTTTATAAATGTTAGCCAAAGAAGGAGGGGGGTTAATCGTTTTAGGGACCGAAAAAGCTAACCCCTCCGCTTCTCCTTCGTTATGATAAGGATCTTGACCTATAATAACCACTTTAATATCTTTATAATTAGTTAATTCAAACGCTCTAAAAATATAAATTTCTTTTGGATATATAATTTTATTATTATATTCTTCTTTTATAAATTTCATCAATTCTTTAAAATACTTCTTGTTATATTCTTCTTTTAAAATAGTTTTCCAGCTATTATTTGCCACCATAAAATCACCTATTATTTATTATATCATGTTTTTGCTTTATAAAATTTATATTCGTCAATCACTATTTTTCTTAGATTAATTAGGGCATAAACATTTATTATAGCCATTAAAACAACAAAAAAATCAACAACTTTCCATACTGCAGACGAAGAAAGAATGCTTCCTAGCATTAAAATTAATAACACTATAATTTTAAACGCAAAAAGAGTTGATTTTTTTAGCTTTTTAAAAAGATATTTAAAATTACTTTCTCCATAAAAGTAACCCGTTATAATTGTTGAAAAAGCAAATAAAATAATGGAAATCATAATTAAATAATTTCCTACTTCTCCTAAATGATAGTTAAAAGCATATTGAGTTATTTCAATTCCATTTACATTTGATATATAAAGATCTTTATAATCAGTTAAAATAACAATAAGCGCTGTTAGAGTGCAAATAACAAGCGTTGTAAAGTAAACACCAATCATTTGAATATAACCTTGATTTACAGGATTATTGGTGTCTGCTACCGATGCTGCCACGGCCCCACTACCAATACCAGCCTCATTAGAAAAAATACCTCTTTGAATTCCAATAATTAATGTTGTAATAAATCCAGCAGATATACTTTTAAAATTAAACGCTGCTTGAATAATTCTGATAATTATACTAGGAATTAAAGTTATATTCATAATAATTATGTATAAGGCAACAATGATATAAATAAAACTCATTAAAGGCACTAATTTAGTTGTTACCGCAGCAATTGATTTAACTCCTTTTATTATTATCAAAAAAGTTATAATAGCAATTATTGCCCCTATTAAATAAGGGTTAATATTAAAAACTTGGTTTAATGATTTTACTATTGTGTTAGCCTGAATAGTTAAAAAGCCAAAAATATACGCCATAATTATGATTACAGCATATAAAATAGATAAAGTTCTTTTTCCTAGCCCTTTATCAATATAAAATGAAGGTCCTCCTTGATATATGTTATCTTCGTCCTTTACTCTATAAATTACTCCTAACAACGATTCAGAAAAAGCGTTTGTAGACGAAATAAGAGCACTAATCCACATCCAAAATATAGAACCAATCCCTCCATAATATATCGATAGTGAAACTCCCGCTAAAGATCCAACTCCTATTCTAGATGCAAGCGACATATTTAAAGTTTGAAAAGGTGATATACCTTTAGATGATACTTGTTGCTTACTTAAACTTTTTATTATTTCTTTTATATTAAATTGAAAAAAATTTAATTTAACAGTAAAATACAAACCACTTCCTAATAACATAATAGTCGCTATTGCCCACAACACTTTATTTATTTCTAACATAATTTTCTCCTTTTTATAAAACGGTTCATCATCATTTTATTATTGTTAACCCCCTAAATATGCTGTTTTATAAAAAAAGAGAAATATTTATTTCTCATTTTAACCTATATATATATTCTTTATTTCTAAGATTAAACAAAAACTCTATTTTTTCGGCCCTTATTAAATCTCTAGAAACCTCGATAAAAAGTTCATTCCCAATAATATCGCTAGGAGTAATATTTTTTATTGTTGTTTGATAATTTTTACCCTCTATATTATATCTAATTTTAGCAAAGGTATTTACAAATAGAGGGAAATCTTTAATGTTAGAATTATGGATTTGGTAATTAATTTTTAGCAAGGTTTTGTTTTGACTTGTTTCAGGAGCAATAATAATTATTCTTTGTACTTCCTCACAAATACTTTGGACGCACATTAAGGACATATAATTTATTTTATCACCTATCTCATAATTATTTATATTAAATGTTACTGTTTCTATAAAAGAATTAATTGATATAATTTCTGGGATTTTCTTAGCTGCCACCCTTTCCTTTTCATCAAGGGAAAACGGTTTAAGTCTGACCTTTTTATACTCTGCTTGTAAAGAGGTAAGACTAAAATATAAACTTTCAGTCCAACTAAATATAATATCATCTCTTTTTTCCGTTTCCTCTATTTCAAATATAACGATAAAATCTCTGTTTTCACCAGCACTAATAGTCTGATTATTATATCCTCTTCCTAAATCAAAGAACGATTGATAACGTCCTGTAATAGGTTCATATTTTTTATTCTTTGTAAACATTCTAAGGTTTTTTAAATTTATATTACGATTTGAATACGCTTTATTTTCAACATTAAAGTTAACTATTAAATATATCTTGTTTTCGGGCGCTATATTTTCTCCCTTATAATCAATTGTTGTAAAATAACTTTCATTAACATTAACAACAAAATCATTAACTTTAAAATAGGTTTGTTCTTCATATATGATATTATATACATTAAAATGCAAATATAAAAAAATAACAACAACTATCATTAAAGCGGTAATTAATATGCTAAAAATAAAAAAGTGTTCCACAAAAAAGTATTTTAATTCCCGTTTTTGACGCCTTAATTTTCTACCTATATTACTTGAATCAATACCTACCGTTAACTCTACTTCTTCACTATCAGAAACATCTATTTTTAAATTTTGTAAATCTTCTCCAAATTTAAACTTTTTTATATTAAATCCAAACGACCTTACAACTATAAATGTTACCAAAAAGAATTGGATTAAAGTAGCTATTAAAATAACATCTCTTATAACCCTTACCACTTGAGGATCTAAAGGATTTATTTCTAACGCTACTAAATAATTATATATTTGAAAGAAAAAAAACGATAGAACTAAATAAAAAGCAATTATAGATAAATATAGTAATTTTGGTTTATTTTTTTGTCTCATTAAAATATAAATAATTAAAGAAAAAATTACAATTGATATTATTGCTATATATAAGTAAATATTAATGTAAGAACCCGCCAAATTACCAGTATAAGCATATGTTCTTGTAGATATATATTCATTAAAAAAAGATAATATATTATTGCTCCTATATAACAAATATATCATTAAAAAAGATAAGAAAAAGTGAATTTTTTTAAAGTTTTGGATTAAAAAAGCATACGGTTTTCTTATAATCATTTTATCACTCTCCTAATCAATTGTTAATAAAAACATCATACATATTAGTTTGATTAAATAAAAATTCATTATATTTAATCAGCGGCCTTAAACCCAGGTTGTCTCTATAAATATATAAAATATCATTTTCTATAAAGTAAATACTATCTTCAATATAACGAACATCAGACAAATTTGAAGTTTCAAAGAGCAATGTTAAAACATCTTTGTTTTGCTTATCAATACGATATACTGACGTTTTATCGTTTTCTTTTATATATAAATAATAATAACCGTCAGTATCCCCCATTACATTATCAATGCGATATGCATTATACTCTAATAATTCCTCAGGTATATAATTATTATTTATAAACATTAAATGATTATTTATTATATCGTATATTGATTTTTCAAACCATCTTCCGTTTTTAAAATGTCTGGCCGGTTTATTTTTATCTCCAACCAAACTTATCGTTCTATTATTTAAATTAACTTCATATTGTTTATATTCCCTTTTATCAACCATATATAAATAACCATTTACAACTCCTTGTGAAAAAGAATCTGGTGATATTGAAAAATTAAATTCAATGGGAGTTAAGGCAGAAGTGAGAACATTAGCCATAATTATTTTTTGAAAAAAGCCTCCTTCTAAATATTCAGGCACAACGTAAAAGCTATCTACCATCATAGCGATATCATTATTGTATTGATCTTTAGTGAATAATTGAACATTTTTAGCTGAATCTTTAGATATATTATAAAAACCTTTATAATTCCATACAACTATATGTTGATTATCAAACAAATTATTTTCATATATTTCTATCTTGCTATATTTTTTAGGGGTAGTAATTTTATTTTCCCAAGAGAAATGATTATATCCTTTTTGTTGTAAAGCTTCAACAAATCTATCTATCTCAAGATATTGACCCTTAATATTTAAATAATTAAATTGATGAGCATCTGTTTTACATATAACATCTAATTGATTATTATGGTCTTTAAAAATAGGGTAAATACACACCATATCGTGGTTATTAATTTTTTCTATATCAATAAGAAATCTTTTTGAACCTTTATAATCCCCCACTAACTTAAACGAAAAAAACATATCATCATTATTTTTGATTTGATAATAGTAATTACTTATATCTCTTCTGTTTAGTTTTTCAGTTTTATATCTAAAATTGAAGGTTTCTATAACATTATAACTTCCGCTTTCTAAATCGAGAATATAACTTATATTAAAACCACCTACTATATAACTATATATGATTTGAGATAAAGTATATAATATAAATAGAACAACTGTAATTCCAAACATTTTTTTCATTATATATACCTCCCATATTATATAAAATATTATAGCACAAAAAAAGAATTTAATTAATAAATTCTTTTTAATGAACTGTATTTTGATACTTTCTTTTTTCACGTATCATATATTCAGAAATTTTTGTTTCTATTTCAGGCAAAGCTTTTTTAGAAATATTAGATAGTTTAACTTTTTCTTTGATTGTGTCTATATATAATCTTCCCCAAAACAATCCCATTTTGACTTTTAAATCATTAAACATATCTGGTGTAATAGAGTTAAAAAAGTATCCAAATAAAACTCTTTTTTGAGCTATTAAAATTCTCTTACTGGTGAGGGCTACGACACAGCTATCATATATACTATATAAACAATCATTTCTTTGTGCTATAAAAGCATAATATACCTCTTCACCTGAATTAAGGTGTTGTTCAATAACCTTAGAATGACTCTTAGCTCTGTGGCCAATTGTTCCAGGATGTCTTTGTTTAAATTTAACTACCAAATCATATACAACGCTCATATTTCCTCCTTTTATATTATTTTAAAAATTGTTCAATAACCGTATACTCTGCATAACCTATATGATGATCAACTAGTGATCCCTTTTCAAATATTAATAATAATGGCATTCCCCATTGTCCTTTGAGGAAATCATGAGAATCAACAAAGTTTTGTCTCTCACTCTGGGTTAAATTATTATAATTTAGATAATTAAATGAAATATTTAAATTGTTTTCTAATTCTTTAAGCACCGGTTCAATCATTTGACAGTATGGACAAGTTGGAGTTCCAACATAAACATATACTTTTTCTTCATTTTTTATTTCATCTAAATACTTTTCAACTGAAATTTCATTTAATTCTTGAGTTCCATTTGAAAGTTTATCAAAAGATAAAAACTGTTTTATAGTTGAATGCTCTGCATAACCTATATGATGATCTATTAAGACTCCCTTTTCAAATATTAATAATAACGGCATCCCCCATTGTCCTTTAAAAAGATCATGAGAATTTAAAAGCACACTTTGTTCTTCACCATTTAAAGAACTATAATTTAAATGATGAATTTTAATATCCAATTCTTTTTCCAAATTAATTAAAATAGGTTCAATCATTTCACAATAGGGACAGTTTGGATCCCCTATATATATTATATTCAAGTTTTCTTCATTAACCATAGTTAAATAATCCGAAATTGAAATAGGCGCCAAACCTTTGTTTTGAGCAATTTCAAGATTTGATAATAAAACACTAAATATTATTACTATTATAAATATACTTAAAATTAATAATCCTTTATTTTTTTTCACGTCTCACTCTCCCTTATTAATTTTATAATTAAAATGAAATATTAGCAAGTTTATATTACAAAAATTAAAATTATTTACATAAATTCACATATATGTTTTTAGTTAAAGATATAATTAAAAAAAAATTTATACTAAATGTATAAATTTTATTTTTAATTATTCAATTATTTTACTAACTATTCCAGCACCAACTGTTCTTCCGCCTTCACGAATTGAAAATTTAGTACCATTTTCAATAGCAATAGGGGCTATTAATTCAACTGTCATAGTGATATCATCACCTGGCATTACCATCTCGACACCCGTTGGTAAATTAACTACTCCCGTTACATCAGTGGTTCTGAAATAAAATTGCGGACGATAATTTGAGAAGAATGGAGTATGTCTTCCGCCTTCTTCTTTACTTAATATATAAATTTGAGCCTCAAATTTCTTATGCGGAGTAACTGAACCTGGTTTAGCTAATATTTGACCACGCTCTACATCTTCTCTAGAAACACCACGAAGTAATACTCCGGCGTTATCGCCTGCCTCTGCATAATCTAATTGTTTACGGAACATTTCAATTCCAGTAACAACCGTTTTTTTAGTGTCTTTAAGACCGACTATTTCTACTTCATCATTTAAACTTAATTTTCCTCTTTCAACACGTCCTGTAACAACTGTTCCACGTCCTGTAATAGTAAATA
>SKGN01000045.1 GCA_007117415.1 Bacilli bacterium
TCGTTGCGTCTTGGGACAATAAACCGCCGAGTTTCACATGAAACGAAGGCTTTCACTTTCACTTGCCTAAAGGCAAGTGACCTTCATTTGACCGAAGGGAAAATGATAAGAAACAGCGATTAAGCACATAAAAACGAAAGTGGAAATAAACAAAGAGTAAAGTAGTCCAAGAAAGGGGCCAGGCCCTTTCTTGGACCGAAAAAAATGAAATAAAAGGTATTAATAGAATTGAGGAATCTATATAATGTGTTAAAATATCGATTATTTTATCAGTTACTTCACTTGTTACACTTTTGAAAACATGATTATATATATTTAATAACCTCGTTACTTAATATTTTAAAATGTAGGCATTTTGTAGGCAAAAAATAAAATAAACGGTGACAAACTGTGATAATGCAAAATATAAAATTCGAAGTAAACGTATAAAATATAACAATTTAAGACAAATTAAGATATTATAAAATAAGCCTTTGGTTAGACTCATAACCCGAAGGTCGCGTGTTCAAATCACATCCCCGCAACCAATGATTATAAAGGGAATTATCATAATTGATAGTTCCTTTTTTATGCCGAAAATAGTGAAATGTAGGCATATTTTTTAAGAAAAAAAAGATTGACATTTAAATTTTAAATTGTTATTATAATTATTAAAATCAGGAGGTAATTATGGTGAAAATACTTATTTTATCGACATTAAAAGGTTGTAAAAAGAATGCTGTATTAAACAAATTTTTACAACAAGGTAATATTGTTTTAAATATTGATAAATGGAGTGAATTTGGTGATGATGCTAACATAGATAATGAGGCTTTAGCCCGAGAAGTAGTTGGAGAAGATATAAATTCTTTAGAAGAAATATGTAATAGACTATTTTATCTACGAAGATTAAGACAATTAGATACCCCGTGGATAAACAGAGAAAGTGGAGAATCTTCATCCGTATATGCACTTAGTAGACACGATGATTTTGGTAAGATTGTAGATTTGTTACTCAGAGAATTAAAAAAAAGAGGAATAAAAGTAAATTTTACTGATATTTTTGCGATAGTTAATAATAGTGATAAAAATGATAAGAGTTATGAAGAAAAACTATCATCTTTAAGAGGGAAAGTTATTTCTTATGGAGGAACCTTTTTAAGATTAGATAAAGAAGAGGATTTATCTAGGACGCTAGATAAGATGAGTGCTGATTTATTAAGTCCTTGTAAAAAAAGTTGAAACTGATTACTTTAAGCCCAAGGATATTCATAGTAATGTTGATATTATCTTTTGTGACTTAGTTGATACTATTATTAATGGTAGAAACAACAACGTTACATCAAAACAAGAACTTAGAAATGTTGAAATGATAGAGAAATTTTTAGAGCGGGACAATTTGTTTTGTATTATATCTTCTGGTCATGGATTATCACGGAAGGATCTTAATAAACTGTTGGATCGCATTAGTAAAAAATATTATCCTATTATTTTTTACTTTGCAAACGAGTGGGTTAATTGTGAAAGAATTAGGCCAAGAACAATTAATAAAGAACAACAAGGAGGGAAGGAACTTCCTGAAAAATTACCCATTGTTTATAATTATAATAAAGCAATAGTGGCGGAAGCGTTATATAACTTTTTGGTTGAAGATGGTTTTGGAATAAAAAATATATATAGTGCTGGGGACTCACTTTTTAATGATGGTCGTATGTTTGAATATGTAAAAAATTTAGGAGGTTTTGTAGGGCTCATTACTAGTAATCCAATGCAACTATATGAAAAAACCAAAAAGGATTTAAACACTATTAAAGCAGAAGAACTTTTGCCAAATCTTAAATCAGTTGGATACTTATTGAACGAATCGTACCCTTCTTTAGAGACTTTTATGCAATCGGTTGTTTTTAAAAAAAGTGAAATAGAAAAAAAGAATGAGAAAGTTCTTAGTAAATAGTAAACAAATAATAACGCGTACTATAAATAATGTTTTGATATTTAAAGTGTAATGAGGTATAAAATGAATGAGGATTTAAAAATAATAAAAAAATACTATGGCGAAAAAATGATGCACTTTTGCCGAGAAGCGTTTTCTACATTGCTAGAAGAAAAAGGAGTCTTACCGAAAAAATTGCTAGAAAATTTTAATAGTAATCATTCTTTATTTAAAGATATAGCTAAATATGAGAGTACAGGAGACTTTAAAAATTATATATATAATATAGTAAAGAAGGCAAAAGCGAATTTGAAAGATATATCTATTAGAATAGATAATCCTGCGAAATTATTATCTGATGCGGGATATAATTTGTTTGAATGTAAAACAGAAAAAGACATCCAAAGTTTCAAAAAATATTATGTGCCAACTGAAGAAATATGTACATTTGCAGGTGGAAGACTAAATAAATGTCATGTTTTTTTTGCAATTAAAAAAAATGTTGATGAAATAAAAAGAAAAAATTTTAAAAATCCATCTCGTCAAGATGAATATGGTACATCAGTAATAAGTATTCAATTTACCAAAGATGAAAATTGTACATTATCAATAAAAAATAGATATAATAATAAAGTTATTAATTCGGATGCAACCTTTTCAAATGATTTAGATAATATAATTGAAGGACTTACGGAAAGTTTCAAAAAACACTATGGTATGAAACAAAAATATAGTAATGAATTTGATTTGCCAGGTTATGTAAGAGCTGGAGATGGAAAACATTATAAATATAACTATGAAATTAACAACGTTTATTACTGTCCAAATAATATAATAATAGATAACTTTCAAGTTAAAAAGTTACCAAAGGAAAAAAAGATAGTAATGGATTATTTTATCCTAGATTTACAAGAAAAAAATCTAAAATTATATGACAAGAGAATAAATGATTTCTTTCTAAAAAGTATAGTAGATATAAAGAAAATCGAAGTAAAAAATGTTGATGGTGGCAAAGAAATAATAATATATAACCAAGAAAGAGAAGTAATAGTTAAAATAACATTAGATAAAAACAATAACATAATAGGGCTATTAAACAATATAATTACAAAAACAGGTGATTATTTTCTTTACTACAACAAAAGATTAACCAGTATTGACTTTCCTAACTTAGAACAAACAGGTAATTATTTTCTTTCCTGCAACGAACATTTAATTAGTATTAACCTTCCTAACTTAAAACAAACAGGTAATTATTTTCTTTTTAATAATCAAACATTAATTAATTTTAACTTTCCTAACTTAGAACAAACAGGTGATTATTTTCTTGCTCTTAATAAGCAAAACAAATGTAAAGGGAATATTATGGAAAAGGATTTTTTTGAAGAGGAAGAACTTTTATCAAGCCTTAAATCAATACTAAACTCATTAAAAGAAATATACCCTTCTTCAAAGGGTATTAGGGAAGAAGCGATGTTTGAAAAAAGCGAATCAGCAAATGAAAATGCAAAGGTTTTTAGTAAAAACGCAAAAGCATTTGAACCAGTTTTTTAAAATATGTTATTTATTATAATCATAATAAATAGCGATTAGAAGCAAATAAAACTTTAATTGTTTCATATTCAAGACGTCCAAACCTTATTAAATACTATTAAACAACTAAATGCAACTTTGTGTAAAATAATAAATAAAATTGCATTTAACTCTTTAAGTAACATTTTGAACTAAAACCCTTGCTATTATTTAATATTCGTGTTATAGTTATTAGGCCTAATGAGTTAGGTTTATTTATTGATTATAATTTATTTGAAAATATATATTTGTATGGAACTAGTAAAGTAATGAAAAGTGTAGGATCCCTAATTATAGTATTTTGTGATTTAAAATAAAAATTTTATTTAATACGTTCAATTAGTTATTATTGATAAACGATATAGAGAATAGAATTTAATTCTATTTTTTTGTGGAAAAAGATTTATAGAAAGGAGAATATGTATGAATTTTAAAGATTTAAAATTGGCTAATTCTATACTAAAAGCTGTAGAATTAGAAGGTTATAAAGAACCTTCGCCAATTCAAAAAGAAGCTATCCCCCATATATTAAATGGTAAGGATATTTTGGCAAGTGCGCAAACAGGAACTGGTAAAACAGCGGCTTTTGCTTTACCGTTAATTAATAACTTGCTTAACGGGGATAAACATGACAAAAAAATAAAAGTGTTAGTTTTAACTCCAACTAGAGAGTTAGCGTTACAAGTTAGGGATAACTTTAGAAAATATGGAATTAATACTAATTTAAAGTGTAGTGTTATTTTTGGTGGTGTTAATCAAAGATCGCAGGTTGAAACGCTTAAAAGAGGTGTGGATATATTAGTAGCGACGCCAGGTAGATTACTTGATTTAATGAATCAAAGGAGAGTAGATTTACGTAATGTTCAATCACTAGTTCTTGATGAAGCGGATACGATGCTTGATATGGGATTTATTCATGATGTAAAAAAAATAATATCACGTATCCCTGTTGAAAGACAAACATTATTGTTTTCAGCTACTATACCAACTGAAATTAAGCATTTAGCTAAGGAACTTTTAAAAGATCCCATTACTATAAAGCTTAACAATGAGTCATTAACTGTTGATAAAATTAATCAATCGGTTTATTTTGTTGATAAAATTAACAAAGCGAAATTGTTATTAGAATTATTAGAGTGTAATACTCTAAAATCAGTGTTAGTGTTTGTTCGAACTAAACATGGGGCTGACAAACTATCGGAAGTACTAGAAAAAAATGGCGTTAAAAATGGTGTTATTCATGGGAACAAATCACAAAACGCAAGAATATCAGCGCTTAAAAATTTCAAGAGTGGTAGACATAAAGTTTTAGTAGCTACCGATATTGCTGCTCGAGGTATTGATATAATTGAATTATCGCATGTTATTAATTATGAAATGCCTGAAAAAGCAGAAACTTATGTTCATCGAATAGGTCGTACAGGTAGAGCTGGACTTGATGGTAATGCTATATCTCTTTGTAATGTGGAAGAAAAAAAAGTTTTGAGGCAAATAGAAATTTCTATTAAACAGACTATTGCTATTATAGCTGAACATAGTTATCCAGCTCAACAAGCGATAACAACTAATAGCCATTATAATAATAGAAGAAATAAAGGTAGGAATTATAGCCATAAAAATTATAAGAATTATTATAAAAGGAATGTCAGCAAATTAGCGACTTAAAAAACGGCTAAAGTGTTATATTAAAAGATTACTAAACGGTAATCTTTTTTGTTGTTAGAAAGACGTTAAATAAAAATTAAAGTGCACAAAATTGTGCACTTTCAAATTTAATCAACAGTTGTTAGAATGAATGAATTTTCTATGCTTACTTATGTACAAGTTAAGTTATTAATGTTATAATAAACGCGATATAAGATTTTGTTAACTCAGGGGGGAATTATGTTTAATGAGAAAGTTTTAGAAAAGGAATTAAATCATATTATTGTTCAATTACAAGAACAAACAGGAAAAAAGGAAGCGGTTGTTAGAGAAAATTTAAATCAGTTGAAAAAAATATTACAAACGAAGGAAAAAAAGGATAAAACGCCTGAAGAGATAATAAAAGTTTTGTTTTCTGATGTGTCAAAAGCAGCGGTTGCATTTTTAGAAAACTATAATCTTGTTCCGGGCCTAAATGTGGCTGCTAAAATAAATAATGTTCAAATAAATTTTAATCAAGGTTTTAAAAATCATGATACTAATGATCGATTAACTAGTAATATTATGTTTGATATCGCCTCTATATCCAAAACCTTTATCGCGATAATTATATATCAGTTGATTGAAGAAGGAGTTCTTAATTTCAATACAAAAGTAAGAGATATATTACCAAATTTAAAAAATTTACCGGCGGACTTTACTTTGTCAGAAATGACCAAGTACACTGTTATGTATAAAACGGAAGGTAGGGTTGATGAAGCCTCTTCAAAAGAAGAAGCTGAAAAAATATTAGCCAGTATTTCGATTGATGAAGAAAAAAGAGGACAATATAATTATAATGATATGGTTTCAATGTTAATGGTAAAAGTAGTTGAAAAAGTAACTAACAAAACATATTTAAATCTTGTTACGGAGAGAATAGTAGAACCGCTCTCGTTACAAGAAATAGTTTTTGGCGGACAGGTTCCTAATGATAAAAAAGATTTTATAACGGGTTCACCCAATATAAACAAAGGAATGGTAAACGATCCTAAAGCCAATATTTTTGGAGGTCTTCATGGTAATGCGGGAATATACACTAGTACTGGTGATGCTATAAAAGTTTTAGAAAATTTAATAAACGGAGGTTTTTTTAAACTTAATACTAGTGATTTTTATAATATTAATCCATCCAGAAATAATAGAGCGGTATCGGGTCAGGCTATTATTCCTTCTAATTATTATGGTGGGGATAGTTATTCCAAAATATCAACTGGATCTCAAGGGAGTACTAGAACGACTTCGTCATCGGGAATATATAATATTAATGGTATAAAGTATGTAGTTAGTGATTCGGCCTTTACCAATAGTGCTAATATTAATCCGGTCGAATTAAAAAAAATAGCCAAACAAAGCCAGGTTGATTTAGCAAAAATTTATAAAAAATATGAAAACTCAAATACAGTACGTGTTGATATTAGGCAAATTGTTGGTTCGGATAGCTTAGATAAAATAATGGTTGAGTTAAGTAAATTTGAGTTAAATGTCGCGGTTTTGCAAGCATTTATAAAAGCTTATGAACCTAATTATGAGATATCTATGAATGAAGATTATAAAGATTCAAATTTAATGTTTTAAAGAAAAAATCATTATGACATTAGGTTATAGAGAAGGAGAGTATAATATGACTAAGAGAGAACAATATATTGAAAAATTAAAAGAAAAAAAAGAACAGTTAGAAAAAAGTCAAGTTATTGAAAATTATTTGACGTTAATCAAAACCATTGAAGATGAAGAAAGAAAAATAGGAGTGGAGAA
>SKGN01000037.1 GCA_007117415.1 Bacilli bacterium
CCCCCCCTAGAAAAAAGCAATTATTGACACTTTTTAAACACCCAAAAAAACAGGTAATTATTTACCTATTTTTATCCTTTTTAATTCTAAATATCAAACAAACTTAATTGACTTGATTCAGGCATCCCTTTTAATATTCCCATTAATCTCATCTTATCAATTAATGTTTGTGATATTCTAGCTCTATTTTGTAAATCTTCAATGCTAATATATTCTCCTTTTAATCTTTCAGAAATAATTTTTTTAGCCACAATATCACCTAAACCATCAATTGTTATAAAAGGAGGAATTAAAGTTTTTTGATCATCATCGATTATAAACATAAACGAATCTGATTTATATAAATCAATATTACCAAATTGATATCCTCTAGCTGTCATCTCTAAAGCACTTATTAGAGAGTCTAATATAGCTGTTTCTTTATTGGTTTTTTCATAGCCTTTATTATTAATTTCAATAATTTTTTGTTTAATCGCGTTATTACCATCAATCATAGTCTCAATATCATAATCAGTTATACGAACACTAAAATAAGCGGCGTAATAATGAAGGGGATAATAAACTTTAAACCACGCTACTCTAAAAGCCATCATTACGTACGCAGTCGCATGAGCTTTAGGAAACATATATTTAATTTTTTGACATGATTCAATGTACCAATCAGATATATCTTTTTCTCTCATTAGTTTTTCAAATATAGCCCATTCTGCTGGAGAACTACTTGGCTTCCCTTTACGAACAAACTCCATTATTTTAAAGGCATCAATTGGCTCTAAGCCGTGATACATTAGATATACCATGATATCATCACGACACCCAATAACGTCTTTAAATTCACATTTTTTATTTTGAATTAATTCTTTGGCATTACCTAACCATACATCAGTTCCATGTGATAAACCTGATATTTTAACTAATTCAGCAAAAGAATTAGGTTTAGTATCTTTTAACATTTCAATAACAAAATTAGTCCCAAATTCAGGAACTCCTAAGGTACCTGTTTCGCACATTATTTGATCACTATTAACACCTAAAACTTTAGGAGATGAGAATAAACTTAATACCTTTTCATCATCAAAAGGAACGCTATCTATTTTAATTTTCGTTAGATCTTCTAAAACACGTAACATAGTAGGATCATCATGCCCTAATATATCTAGTTTTAAAATATTATCATGAATAGCATGAAAATCAAAATGAGTAGTATACCAACTCGAATTAACATCATCAGCCGGATATTGATACGGGGTAAAATCAAAAACTTCCATATAATCGGGTATAACAATTATTCCGCCAGGATGTTGTCCAGTTGTTCTTTTAACACCCGTACAGCCAATCGCTAATCTTTCTTGTTCAGCTGGTCTTAATATTTTATTTTTATCCTCTATATAACCCTTTACAAAACCATAAGCAGTTTTAGCTGCCACTGTTCCAATTGTTCCAGCTCTAAAGACATTAGACTCACCAAAAAGTTCTTTGGTATAATCATGAGCTCTAGCCTGATATTCGCCCGAGAAATTCAAATCAATATCAGGAACTTTATCTCCTTTAAAACCTAAGAAAGTAGCAAAAGGCATGTCCTGACCTTCTTTTTTCATTAATTCACCACAGACACATTTTTTATCGGGCAAATCATATCCACTCGAATAAGAAGAACCAAAAGATACCCCTTTTTCTTCAAATAATGACGTTTTACAATTGTTACATATGTAATGGGGTGGCAAAGGATTAACTTCCGTAATACCCATCATAGTAGCTGCAAAAGATGACCCTACTGAGCCCCTACTTCCTACTATATAACCATCATCATTTGATTTTTTAACTAACTTTTGTGATATCAAATAAATAACATCAAAACCATTACCAATGATACTATTTAATTCTTCATCTATTCTAGCTTGTACCATTAGTGGTAAATTATCTCCATATATCGATTTGGCTTTTTGATATACCATATCCGTTACAATCTTATCTGAATTCACCATTTTAGGAGCATATAAATCTTTTTTTATAATAGCTATCTCCTCAATCATATCCGCTATTTTATTAGTATTATCTATAACAATTTCTTTTCTAACTGAATCCTCAATAAAGTAAAAACCTTCTAACATTTCATCAGTAGTTAAAAAAGATTGATCGGGGATGTTTTTAATGTTATCTCTAGCTAACGGATGTCTTCCCCCACCAGGGACTTTTTGATTAATTATGATTTCACGATAAATTTTATCTTTATTATCTAAATGATGAACATCGCCAGTAGCAACAACTAATTTATTATTATTATACGCAATTCTTATTATCTTCTTAATATGTTCCTCTAATTCTTTTTTTTCTGTAAAATTATTGGTTTGAAGCAGATGATCATAAATCCCAATAGGTTGAATTTCTATATAGTCATAAAATTGAATAATATTATTCATCTCTTCATCACTTTTACTTCTTGCTAAAGTAAATACTTCACCGCTAGAGCACCCGCTTCCTACTAATAATCCTTCACGGTATTTTTCGATTTCACTACGTAAAATACGAGGCGTTTTATACAGGTATTTAGTATTCATTAAGGATATAATTTTAAATAAGTTTTTTAATCCTACATCATTCTTCGCTAATAAAGTAATATGATAAACGCTACCTATTTTATGCAAAGCTTCTTTTGAAACTAAATCTTTTATTTGATTTATATTTTCGATATTACAATTCTCTAACTTTTTTAGCATTTTGACAAAAACAAAAGCAGTCGCTTTAGCATCATAATCAGCACGGTGATGACCACTTTCATCAAAATCAATATCATAACGTTTAACAATTTGTGATAAACCATGTCTACCATACGTAGAGTCTATTATTCTACTTAATTCTAAAGTGTCAATAACGGTATTTTTAAATTCTCCTAAATCATATTTTTGATAAGCACTTTCTAAAAAAGAAACATCAAATTTAGCATTATGGGCCACAACGGGAAAATCACTTATCCAATCTTGAAAACGTTTAATTACTGTTTCCTCATTATTTTTACCTTTTACCATGGCATCGGTTATCCCCGTTATTTTAGTGATAATAGACGATAACGGAGTGCCAGGATCAATTAATTCTTGAAAAGTATCAACTATTTCCCCTTTGCAAAGTTTTACTGCCCCAACCTCAATAATGGAATCACCACTAGTAGCATTTAAACCAGTTGTTTCAAAGTCAAAAACCACAAAGGTAGCGTCTTCAAACAATAAATCTTTATCTCTTAATACAATATCAATCGAATCATCAATTATACCTACTTCAGCTCCATATATTACTTTTATGCCCTCAGCGTTATAATAAGCCTCAGGAAACCCTTGACAACCATTATGATCAGTTATCGCTATGGCTTTATGACCCCATTTCTTGGCCTTTTTAATTAAATTTTTAACACTTACCACACCATCCATCTGACTCATATGAGTATGGGTATGGAGTTCTACTCTTTTGGTTTGGGCGGTATCAATTCTCTCTTCATCTTTAGCCTTTATTTCCATTGCATCTCTTATATTTAAAACTAAATCTTTGGCATATTGATCATTTTTAATATAACCCTTTAATCGATACCATTTTCCTTCAACAAAGCCTTGACAAAGTTTTTCATATTCATCTTTACTACGAGTAAATACTTTGGCATAAAGACTATCCGTATAATCACTTACTTTTAATGTAATAATTTTAAAATCATTTTTAGAGGACTCAAATTTATCTATGCCAAAAACATAGGCTTCTATAACAACTTCTTTTAGCTCACTAATAATATCTTTTAAAGATATTATTTTACCTCTCTTTATCTCTTCACCAATTATAATGGGACTTGCTTCTTTCTTCTTAGTAGGTATTATCTCTGCTGTATCTTCCTTTATTTCTCTTTTGATATTTTCTCTCTTTTCCTCATTAATAATAAGCTTAATTTGATTGCTATAGCCTACCTTTTTAAAGTTTTCTCCCAACTCTTTAAGATAATTTCCTAACTTAGAATATTCAGCTTTATTAATAACCTCAATGTTTATTTCTTCTTTATCAATATAAATGTTATTATCAGCAAATACTTTTAAAATCTTTTTATCAGATTTATTAATAAAATATAAATAATAATCTTTTATTATATCCTCTTTTATTTCTTTTACTTTAAAAACAAGATCAATATCAACTAGATTAGGGAAAGCTTTTAATAACAATTTTTTAAATTGATCATATACATCAATCGGTAATGTTTCTTTTATTTCTAACATAAAACGCCATATTTTGGCTTTCTCATTTATTTGTACTTTTTCTAATTTTGAGTCAATAAAAAAAGAATAATATCTTTCTTCTAAATTAATTTTATCAAATAGGATTTTTAATTTTTCTTGCATATCTTCACCTTACTTCTTATATAAAAATTATATCAAAAAAAGAACTTAAAATAAACCATTTAAGTTCTTTCCTTTAAAATTTATCTTAATTTGTTTTTTTTCTTTCTAAAAGCTTTACCTTTTCATAATTACATACTAATTGATTTTCTATATAATCAAAATATAATTGACCTTGATTAACATTTTTTTCTGTAATTACGCTTATTATTTTTTCAATGATATATTTTTCAGTAATACGACGGACTTCCCTAGCACCATATTTTTTATACTCCATTTTATTAATTAAATATTCAGCAGCTCTTGCTGATAGGTTGATGTCTAAATTAATTTGTTTTTTGGTTTCAAGTTCCTTTTTTATATTATCTAAATAGTTATAAAAAATAATCATAATTTCTTCTTTCTTCAAATCTTTAAACACGATTATTTCATCAATCCGATTAATAAATTCTGGTCTAGCATTGGTTTCTAAAGCTTTTAAATATACTTTTCTTTTTTCTATAATATTCTCATTATTATGAAATCCTACTTTGTTTTTAGTTGTTTCATATGTTCCAATATTGCTAGTCATAAAAATAAGATTATTTGAAAAATCGACTTCTTGTTGTTTATTAGTCATTGCTTTTCCTTCATCAAATACATGTAGAAAAACATCTAATACTTCGGGATGCGCTTTTTCAATTTCATCTAATAAAATTACGGCATTAGGGTTGGTTATTATTTTTTCAAAAACAGTTGTCTCATTTTTTTCGTCGTAACCAACATAACCAGGAGGAGCTCCAATAAGTTTACTTACAGTATGTTCTTCTTTATATTCACTCATATCTATTCTAAGCAAGTTTGATTTATTATCGCTTATATTGTTACTAATAAGTTTTACTAATTCCGTTTTCCCAACTCCAGTTGGGCCGACAAATAAAAATACGGCCTTAGCTCCCGCTTGTTTAGATATACCAAAATCCGCTATTTTAATTCGCTTAATAACATCTGATACAATTACATCTTGTCCAATAATTTTCTCTTTAAGCATTTTCTCTAAATTAGCGTAATTGATTTTGAATGGTTTTTTTAAGTTTGTTTCTGGACGACTTGGAGTTGAGGTTGCTTTGTTACTTAGTTTTGGATTCACCTCTTCATCATAATCACTCACATTTTCTAAATCTTTCACATAAACAAAATAATTTAATAATTCGATAATGTTATCGGTTTCTAATTCGACATCTTCAAAAATTAAATTAATTATTTTTTCTAAAATAACTTCTTCATATAATTCTAAATCGAAGAAAAATAATTGGTTTTTTTTAAATTGATCTTCTTCATCAATGGTTAATTCATAATATTTTAAGCCTTCATATTCATCGACACTAGCATTAGCTAACTCTAAAAACACTCTCATATAGGCTAGATTAATTATCATTTTATTATAATTAATATTACATTCATATTCAGGTTCAAAATCGCTATTGGAAGAAAACTTTAATATATTAATTATTTTCTTTTGAAAATTAGCTATATTTTGATTTTTACCTGATGCCGATTCATCGATATAAAGATTAAGTTTACTATCAAAGTTAGTCAACATTTTTTTAAGTGGGGTTAACAAATCTTTATTATCATTTGTTAAATTGGCAACGCCTAAATAAAAAGTTAAAATCTCTTTTTTTAAATTATAGCTGTTAAAAAAATTTATAATTTTAGTCATATTTTTAACAGAATCCTTTAACTCTATCAATAAAATGAAAAGCGGATTAACTGAATTGAAACTAATTATATCAGTTAATTCTTTTATATTATCTTTAGTAAAAGAACTTTTTTCTATTTCGGTCAATAATTTTTGTATTTTAAGTTTTTTTTCTTTTATATATTTTTGGGTTATTTTTGATTCCATATTAAATAAATTAGATATTGTTTCTATTTTTTTGTTTGTTTTATTATAATTGTCAATCATTACCTAAAACCTCCACTGTGTTTAAAATATAAACCCTCTAAGCTTTCTAACTATTCTTTTATTTCTTCAATTTTCATAAAATTAGTGTTAGATTCTTCATTCATTGGGAATCCCCCCGTTATTATTATATTAGTATTTCTTTCTGCTATCTTTTCTTTAAAAGTCTTTATCGCATTTTCCACTATTTCATCGGTACTATTAAACATTGGCGAAACAATAGGAATAATTCCCCAATTAAGAGATAAACTTCTTGCTACTGCTTCATCTGGGGTTATTGTTAATATGGGACAACTAGGTCGATAACTACTAACTTTTTGAGCGGTATAACCTGAAATAGTGGAAACAATAATAGCTGCTGTCTTTATTCGATTAGCGCTATCTACTACATTATGCGCAATCACCGAGGTAATATCTTGTTTTCCTTCTCCTTTTTTGGAATTTAATATATTCTCATAGTCAAGATTTTCTTCTATATTAACGATTATTTTAGCCATCGTTTCAATTGTTTTAACAGGATAATTACCAATAGCAGTTTCACCACTTAACATTACCGCATCCGCTCCATCAATAACCGCATTAGCCACATCACTTACTTCGGCTCTCGTTGGAGTTGGTTTTTCTTGCATTGATGATAGCATTTGGGTTGCTACAATACATATTTTGTTGGCATCAAAACATTTTTTAACGATTTTCTTTTGAACACTTGGTACTTTTTCTAAAGCGATTTCGACCCCTAAATCACCTCTGGCAACCATAATGCCATCACTAACTTTAATAATATTATCAATATCTTTAATGGCACTGTTATTTTCAATTTTCGCTATTATTTGAACATGTTCATTACGAAGGCCTATCAACATATCATTAACATCTAATACATCATTAGCGTTTCTAACAAAAGATAATGATATATAATCAGCGTCCATTAAAGAAGCAAATAAAATATCATTTTTATCAGAGGCTGATAAAAAATCAATACTTAAATCTACCCCCGGAACATTTACGCTAGTATTATTTCTAATATAACCCTCATTTAATATTTCACAAACAACATCCTCTGTTTTTTTGTCTAATACTAAAAGTTCAACCAAACCATCATCTAATAGAATCTTATCGCCTGTTTTGACATCATTTATAACTTCAGGATAATTAATTAAAAACTTATCCTTATTTTTAGTATATTTAGTCGTTAGAATAATTTCTGTTCCGGCTTTTAAATAAACATATTCGTTATGGCAATGCGAAATTCTAATTTTGGGTCCCTTTATATCCATTAATATACCAACACTAGTTCCTAATTCTTTATTTAATTTCCTAATGTTTTCAATTACTTTTTGGGCAAAATCATGATCACTATGGGATAAATTAATTCTAGCCACATCCATCCCTGCCATTATCATTTCTTTTAAGATGTTAACATCCTCTGTTTCAGGTCCAATTGTACAAATGATTTTCGTGTTTTTCATATCAATACTCCTTCTACTTCTGTTTGATTATTATATTTATTTTAATAACATTATATCATTATTAACTTGTTAAAAATTAATTATAAACATATATTCGATTATACCAAAAAACTCTTCTTACAGAAGGAAAATTTACCACTAATCTTGGATCAAAAGTTGATTCGTACCAATTGTTAACTAACCCGTGATGTAATTGGAAATGAAGGTGTTCTCCCGTAGAGCCGCCTGTAGTTCCCATTGTCCCTATAATAGTATCTTTAGTAACAACATCACCGGCTTTAACTCTAATTGAATTCGCTTTTAAATGATAATATTGAGAAGTATAATGTTTACCATTAATTTTATGGTGAATCATTACAAAGTATCCTCTTCCGTCATGATAAGTACCAGCAAAAGCTACTTTACCATTAGCGGTAGAATATACCAAAGTATTATATCTATCAGAATTACTAAGATCAATACCACGATGAAATGAAGAAGCACCTGTTATAGGATGTATTCTTGGACCATATTCACTAGTAACATATCCTTGAACCATCGGTCTCCAAAATCTAGTATCTGGCGGGAGTAATTTATTAGCACATATACTTATTAATTCATGATCCTTACAACCGGCTTTTCGGTACATTTCCACTACTTCACGTGATGTTTTTATTTCATCGCCTAAACTTATATTAAACTCACTTAAATGTCGCCTATCTTCACCTAAAGAAACAATCGTCCTCTTTAATTTAGCTTGTCTTTCGCCTAAAGCGATTTCCTTTGCTTTTAAATCATCTTTTTTTTGCTCATTAATAGCAATCATTTTATTCATTTCTTCAATTTGATTATTGTTGTGCCTAGCTAATTGTTCCGTTATAGCAATCCGATAAATAAAATCAGTTAAAGTATCAGCTTCTAAAATATATTCTAAATATATAGAATTGTTTTTAGACATTTGTAAAAAACGCATTAATTCTTTTATTTCAACATCTTTTTCTTGTATTTCAATAGTTAATTCTTTTATTTCAGCTTCCCTACTTATTACTTCTTTTTCAATATTACTTATTTCATTATAAATTTGATTAACTTCTCTTTGACTATTAATTAAGTCTTGCTCGGTTCTAACTATTTTATCTTTAGTTTCCTTAGCTTCTCTTTCTAATTCATCTAATTCTTTAACTAAATCACCTAAGGTCTTATTAGTATTAATAGCATGAACGTTATAATAAAAACTAAAAGAACTTACTATTAAAAACATTATTACCAAGAAAAAACCTATTCTTTTTAGAAAATTCATAATCATCTTCCTTTCTTTAACGATATAGTAATAAAGGATCAAAAGACCTACTTCCAGAAACGTATGGAGGCCCTATATAGACTGAAAAATGCAAGTGAGTTCCAGTTGAAAAACCTGTGTTACCCATCGCTCCTATAACATTGCCCCGTTTAACTTTAGCATTTTCTGTTACATAAATTTTTGATAAGTGAGCATAAATAGTATAATATTCATTATCATGTCTTAAAACAATGTAATTTCCAAGCGAAGCAGATTTACTAGCTCGATAAACCTCTCCGTGATTTGCAGCATATATTGGTGAACCATGACCTGTTCCTGATATATCGACTCCATCATGAAGCCTTCCCCATCTCCAGCCATAAGGACTAGTAATAATATACGGGGTTATAGTTGGCCATGCCCAATTACCATCAGCACTAATAACAATATTACCGGCATTAGTCCTTGTTCCTTTAACAATAACTTCATTTGTTGCTACTTTTAAAACCTCAGAATTAACAATAACAGCATTAGTCATTGAACCACTAACATATTTTAATTTTTGAACAACTCTCTCAAGACCATCAACACCTGCTTGTTTTACTTTAGAAGTTCCGTACGCTGCGTTTGAATCATATATTATTTCCGTTTGATATTTTTTAATTACATCTTCTACTACGTGTTTTTCAACAACTGTTCTAAATATTGGTTCAATTAATCCTACCGTTACTTCTTGACCCTCATACAATAAATTGTTGGGATTGTTAAATTGTGGATTAACCAACATAAATTCCCCTACCCCAAGTTGATGATTATATGCAATATCTCTTATTGTATCACCAGATTTAACAACATATTTTTTTTGCTCTGTTAACGTTCCAAATAATAAATATCTAGATAATTCATGTTCATCAATAAAAATATGTTCATCGACTGGAATAAACGCTTCCTTAATTGTTATTTTCTCATCTATATATATATCTTCTATCTTTTTACCGGGTGTTTTTATATCTTCTTGTTGTTCTTCTAAAAACGCTATATATTCTTCTTTTGGAATAAACGCTTCAACCGTTGTATTGACAGCATTTTCAAATATATTTTTATCTAAAACATTTAGTTTTTGAGGATTTTCACCTTCTATTTTCACTATATAACCTCTAATAGTGAACGGATTTAATTCTTTTATTTTTTCATATACTTCTTCTTCAGTTAACACGATTGGATTAAAACTTATATATTTAGCAATATATAAGTTTTTAGGTGGATAAACTTTATCAACCCCATATATTTCCTTAACGCCGCTTTGCTCATTATTAATATATTGTTCTAACGCTTCTTTTGATGTAATAACCCCTATTAAATCACCATCTAAATATACTTTATATAAATCCTTAGGCGAATGCTTAGCAATTGTTTTATCATAATCAAAAAAGATAATTAAAACCATAGATAAAACTAGGGTCATAATTATAACCAATATTATTTTTGTTTTTCCCATTTTATCACCACATCTTAATATCGATTAAGTTTTATAATAAAAATTATACCATATTTATTATAATTTTTCTACTTTTGAAATAATTAGTTGATACCTTGACATTCTTTTTTCTACTTTTCCCCTAACAGTTAAAACATCTCCTTTTTTAATATCCTTATAAGTATCATAAACTTTTGGAAACAAAACCATATCAACCGAACTATATTCATCACTACCAACCATAAAAGCCATCTTGTCATTGTTCTTAGTTTCTATTTCCTTTATTTGTTCAACATACAATATTAAATTGATTACTTTATCAAAATAGCTTTTTAATTCAATTGAAGAAATCATTTGACTTTGAAAATGCTTATACTTTGAGGTAGGATGATTAGTTAAATAAAAGCCTAAACTTTGATATTCCTTTTCCGCCAGTTGTTCTTTAGAAAAATCTTCTTTAGTTTCCATCATTGGCTTTTGAATGGAATCATCCTTAATTCTAGATACTAATTCAGCATAATTAATAGCATTATCAATATTATAATGAAGAGTCCCGTTATTAAACCCGAAAATTTTAAAACAACCAACATTAATTAAAGTTTCTAACGTTTTTCTATTTACAGCTCTTCCATATGTTCTTTCTACAAAATCAAAAAAATCTTTATATTCTCCCTTTCCTCTTTCCCGAATTATTTCCTTACAGGCGATGCCACCAACATTTCTAATAGCAGCCAAACTAAATCTAATTCCTAGTTCCTCAACATTATAATGGTAACAACTTAAATTAATATCCGGCTTTAACACGTTAATAGTATTTATTTTACATTCGTTAATATATTCCTTGGTTTTTACCTCATTACCAATAACATTAGTTAATAAACTACTCATAAAATATTTAGGATAGTGAACTTTTAAAAACGCCATTTTATATGCAATTAAAGAATAGGCTACTGAGTGTGCACGAGGAAAACCATAATCAGCAAATTTTAAAATTAAATGATAAACCTTCTCAGCCACCTCTTTTAAATATCCTTTTTTTATGCTTTGGGCAATAAACTTCTCTTTTTCATCAACTAAAACTTGTTTCTTTTTTTTACTCATAGCCCTTCTTAAGACGTCGGCTTCCCCTAAGGTATAGCCGGCCATAACATTAGCAATCTGCATAATTTGCTCTTGATATACAATAATACCATAAGTAGGTTTTAAAATGTCAAGTAAATTAGGATGCATGTAATCTGGTTTTTCTTTACCATTCTTACGTTTAATATAAGTATCAATATTCCCCATTGGCCCAGGACGAAAAAGCGCTATCGCAGCAATTATTTCTTCAAAATGATTAGGTTTTAATTTTTTAATAAAATTTTTCATTCCCTTAGATTCAAATTGAAAAATACCTTCCGTCAACCCTTTTTCAAACAGAGATAAGGTATTTTTATCATCTAAAGGAATATCGTTAAAATTAAAAGTACGATTATCTTTATTAATTTTTTTTAATACGTTTTCAATTAAGGTAAGGTTTTTAAGACCTAAAAAATCTATTTTTAATAATCCTAATTCTTCTAGATGTTCCATTGAAAAGCCAGTTAAAAAATATCCTTCGTATTTTTGTAAAGGAATATAAGAATCCAATTCATAATTAGAAACAACTATTCCAGCAGCATGAACCGAAAACTGTCTTTTAGCGCCTTCTAACTTACAACCTATTTCATATATCTTTTTTATTGTTTCTTCTTTATTAATAATTTCATATAATTTAGTATTTTGCTTTTTATTTTCAACTAACGAGATATTTATATTAATCATTTTACAGATATTATCAATTATTTTAGAATCAATATTAAAAATACGTCCTAAATCCCTTATTACTTGCCTGCCGCCTAAGGTTACAAACGTAATAATAGGCATAGCTCTTTTAGAACCATATTTTTCAACTACATAATCAACTACTTCTTGCCTTCTATTGGATTCGAAATCAATATCAATATCAGGCATTGAAATACGTTCTGGATTTAAAAAACGTTCAAATAATAAATTATATTTTAAAGGATCAACATCCGTTATACCTAAGCAATAAGAAACCAAACTAGACGCCGAACTTCCTCTTCCAGGACCTACCATAATATTATTTTTTTTAGCATGTTTAATAAAATCCCATACTACTAAAAAATAATTATTAAACCCGGTTTTATTGATAATATCTAATTCATATTTTAATCTTTTTATATAATCGTTAGGAATACCATCAGGTAATCTTTTTTCTAAACCTTTTCGACAAAGTGCTTTTAAATATTCATAGTCACTAAAAGGTTCCTCTTCTTTATACTTAGGCAAAAGTTTTTCATTATAGGAAAAATCAATATTACATAAATTAAAGATTTTATCAAAATTAGAAATAACACTTTTATTACTATACGTATCTACTTCATCAGCAGTCATTAAATAACTGTTTTCTTTTATTTGATAATCTGATATATCACTCTCATTTTTTCCATCTCTAATCATATATAAATATTTCAAATAAATATCATCTTCTTTTTCTAAAAAAAGACACTCATTGATAAAAACTAAATCATCTTTGTGATTAATTAGTTTTTCTTTTTCTTTAGCATTACTATAACTTATAAAAATAGGTTGATAAATCAATTTAAATTGATCAAATTTAGCCGTCATATTAGCGGGTATTATACATATTAAGTTTAAACTATATTTCTTTAAAATATTTAAGTCTAACTTGTTATTTTGTTTATAACTTATAAGCCTAGTTAAATTTTGATAACCCTCATAGTTCATTGCGTAAAGATAAACCTTCGTTTTTTCATATTCTATTTCTAAACCAATAATAGGTTTAATATCATTTTTTTTACATTCTTTATAAAATTCTAAAACCCCATACATATTAGGGTCAGTAATTGCGATAGCTTTTATCTTGTATTCTTTACATTTTTGAATTAAATTTTTAATATCTATCATACTAGATAATAGGAAATAATTAGTTTTTACATTTAAAGGTATATAATTCACATTATCACTTCCTATCTAATTATTATTTTACTACATTTTCTCCTTTTTTACTATTTTTATTTGACCTCACATATATTATATGCTACAATTGTTTCAGTAAAAACCAAGGAGGAATAACATGGCGAAAAAAATAACAGAAAAAAAACCATTATTTGGAAATAAACGTTCACATGCGTTGAACGCTACTAAAATGAGACAAAAACCAAATATTCAAAAAGCAACCATTGATGGCAAAAAAATTAAAACAACGGTTAGAGAAAATAAAGTAACAAAAAAAGATTCTGAATAGAATCTTTTTTTATTCCAACCATTTTTGTTGTAGATGTTGTTCTATATTTTGCCGTTCTTGGGATGTTAATAAACGGTCATAAGCTATAAACTCTGCTATGTAGCCGTTAATAAATTGTCCTGAGTCAGCTCCGGTTCCGATTCTTGTTATTATAACATTTCCGCTATGAGCATCATTACCAAAAAGACGATTAAAAGTTCCTCCATTAAATGCTACATCAACTTTATTATTGCTATCTCTTTGAACATATATTATTCCTACATCGTTACCTAAAGGCCAAGATAATGTATCATCAGAATTGCCGCCTGGAACAAGCCTAATAAAAAATTTTTCTGTTCCCCATTTTCCTATTTTTGCACCATTACCTGAGGTTATCCCCTCATAAAAGAAGGAATTAATAGTGGTATTGGCAACAATGATATAAGTCACTTCATTTGATACTACTAAATTTGAGTTTAACTGCATTTCATTAGAACTAGAAGAATTAAATTTAGCGGCATTATTACCATTTAAGGTACCTTCTTCAAAAACAGGTCTTTTTGAATCTGTTCCTTGATTTAAAATCTTATTACTACTTGATAAATCATTCCATTGACTAATTTTGTTTCCATGGTTTAATCCTGTAATAGCAGCAGCATCTAAATGAAAAACTAAACCATCTGCTATTATAGGATTATCGGGATTTACATTAACTGTTCTTATTACTTCCGTTGCTTCATTTAAAGCATTATCACTAACGTTATACGTTACCGTATAAGTACCTGCTACATTAACATTTAAATTAGTAGTCACTGATATTTCACTTGTAATATCTCCATCTATATTATCAATTGCAGTAGCCCCAGCGTCTACATACGTATCACCAACTGTTATGTTAACAGGATTATCCCCTAAGATAGTTATTGCTGGCGCTATATTATCTAAATTAAAAACATTACTTCTACTTATTTTCTTATTAGCTAAAACATCTTTGGCTAACACCCATAAATAATATCCTCCTGTAACTCCTTCTCGCGTTGATATAGATTGTCCATTTACAAACGAACTGGAAAAACTACCCTCAACAGGTTCTACCAGAGAAGTTGTCCATTGGTATTGTAAACTAGAAGGATCCAAAGTATGATTGCTAGCAACGTTTATAATGACAGAATAATTTTTAGCGTAATTAACATTACCAATCGGGCTAAACTGTATATTTAAGGCGTTATATCGCCGTAATCCAAAACAACGTGGTAACGATTTCCTCCTAACACATAAATAAGAACTTCTGTTTCTAAATCTATTGTGCTTTGATCAATTGGATTTATTATTGGTTCTTTTATTAATCCTGCATTTACTAAATCTTGTAACGTTATAAACGTTTCGGTGCCTTCATCATTTATATTAGGAATAATGTCTTTATTACTAGATATATATAATTTTGATAAATATTCAATATTATTTACCATTTTCAAAAAAGCTTCTTCCCTACTTTGATTAACATAATTAATAACTGACGAAGCCGAAATAGCCGCTATTATACCTAGTAATAAAATAACTGCTATTAATTCTATAATAGTAAAACCCTTTTTCTTCATTTGATCACCACTTCTAATTTATATATTAGTTATATTAATTGATTCCGTTTAAATACTTCAATTCCTTCTTGAAGAAACACATTTATTTTAGCTGATTTAGTAATTTTTATCCAACATAAACCATTAATGACAATATCCTCTTCACCATTAGTATCAAAAGAATATTTTTTTAATCTTTTTAATTTATCATTCGTATCAATATTAATATTATTTATTTTTAAATCATTTGCTACATAAATAGTAAAACTATTTTTATCCCCTTCAAGATAATCTATTCTAGCTACATCATCAATAAGTAATGAATGATTAGGTTTTATTTGATAAGTTCTTGGTTTAATCTCTTTTTTAGGGATTATTTTTTTTAAAGTCATATAATCTACTACATTAACAATATTACCTTCATCTACTAACCCCGGAGTATCAATTAATGTTAGTTCTTCATTTAATTTTATTTCCATCTTTTCTAAAGTAGTAGAAGGTAACGAACTAGTTGTAATATTAGATTCGTTATCTGAATAATTTTTAATTAAATTATTAATTAAAGTAGATTTTCCAGCATTAGTGTTTCCTACGACATATACATCATTTGATTTTTTATGTTTTTGAATAAGTTTATATAATTTATCTAATTGATAATTCTTAGCACTACTAATGGTTATAACATCTATATAATCAACCTTATAATTATTGAGCCATTCTATAATTTTTTTTGCTTTAATTGATTTAGGTAATAAATCACGTTTACTAAAAACAAAGATGATCGGATTATTTAAATACTTATTAATTTGTTCAATGTTCTTTTGAATATTAAATAAATCAACAATATAAAGAACTAAATCATTAGTTTCATTAATACTTTTTAAAATGGTAATATATTCTTCATTATCTTTTTTAACAAACATGTAATCACCATAACATTTGATTCGAAAACATCTTTTACATATCTTGGCTTTTTCATACATAATAGAATCAACATAACCTTCAATTTCAGGCTTATCAAATTGAAACGCTGCCCCACAACCAGGACATTTCTTAATCATAATAATTCCCCTTATTAAATAATTTTTTATTAGCGGCTTTTTTCATAATATACCCTTCAATAGCACGATTAATTTTAGTTAAAAACTTATCTCTTATACTAATTGGATTAACTAAAATAGTAGTTATCCCTATTCTGTTTCCTCCTAATATATCAGTTAACAATTGATCCCCTATGCACGCTATTTCGTTTTCTTGAAATTTATATTCTTTTAATATTTTTTTATATTTCATTAAAAAAGGTTTTAATGAAAACGCAGCACAATCAACTTCAAGTTTTTCTTTAAACGGTTTTATTCTTTGTTTACAGGCATTAGATAATAAAATGACTGTAAACCCCATTTCTTTTAACTTTTCAATTAAATCCCTTAGTTTTTTAGTTGGTTTTTTAACGTGATAAGGAACTAAAGTATTATCAACATCAAATAAAAGGCATTTTATTCCAGAATGCTTCAATTTTTTATAATCAATTGTATATATACTTTTTTGATATATATCAGGAATAAATTTTTCAAGCATATATTCACCTCTATCATTTAATATACATAAATAATATCATATATAGTAATTTTTTACAATTAATTAATATTAAAACAAAGAAGATATATAATGTTATATATCTTCTTCAAAAGTTTCATAATTCCAGTTAGATATTCCATCTACCATATTATAAATTTTAGTAAAACCTTCCCTTATTAAAACAGGTATAACATTATCACTCCTATTTCCGGAATTACAATATATTAAAACCTTTTTCTTTTTAAAATTGTTAATTTTATCTAATTGGTTAATAAGCATGTCATATGGTATCGAGATAGCGTCCTTTAGACGACCTAAAGTATATTCTTCTTCACTTCTAACATCAATAATAATTAAATCATCATTTTCATCAATAAGACTTTTAGCTTCTTCACTTGTTACCTCTTTATAATAAGAATCTACAACATTATTAGCGCATGCTCCCAAAAACAGCAAGATAAAGCATATTATACAAATTTTAATTTTTATCATTCTATCCGCTCCTAAATAAAGTTTTTTTATATTAATCATATAAATTTATATTATACTATACTTCTGGTTTGTTTTTGCGATCATTATATGTAGTATGAAGTAATTTTTTAGCTATATCACTATGAGGCTCTATTAAAAATTCTTTATATAACTTTTCGATAAAAGGATTTTGATGGGATTTTCTTATTTCCTTAGCCTCATCTAAATGATAAAGTGCATCTATTCGTTTTTGTTTAACGTCAACTTGATTATTATATGGTTGACCACCACCACCAATACATCCTCCTTCACAACACATAACTTCAATGAAAGCATAATCAGCTCTATTTTCTTTTAACATATTTATTATTTTTTTAGCATTAAGGAGCGAGTGCACTACCGCTACTTTTACTTTTTTATCACCTAGGTCGATAACCGCTTCTTTAAAGCCTTTTAAACCTCTTACATCTTTAAAATCAATATTAGCTAGCGCTTTACCGGTCGCCATTTCATAAAAAGTTCTAAGGGCGGCTTCCATAACGCCTCCTGTGTTACCAAAAATAGTCCCAGCTCCAGTCGAAAATCCAAAAGGATCATCAAAATTACCATCTTCTAAATTAAGAAAATCAATTTGCGATTGTTTAATCATTTTAGCGAATTCTCTAGTCGTAAGAACGGCATCAATATCAGGGTTAACACCATCACTTTTCATTTCTTCCCTACTAGCTTCATATTTTTTAGCCGTACACGGCATTATTGATACCACAAATATATTTTCTGGTTTTCTTTTTAATTGCTCACTATAATAAGTTTTCGCTATAGCGCCAAACATTTGTTGAGGAGATTTACAGGATGATACATGTTCTAGTAACTCAGGATGATATTGTTCAATGTAATTAATCCACCCTGGACTACAAGAAGTAATCATAGGTAATACCCCTCCCTCTTTAACTCTTTTAAATAATTCATAGCTTTCTTCAACAATAGTTAAATCAGCCGCAAAATTAGTATCATATACATTATTAAAACCTAATCTTCTTAAACTTGTTACTATTTTTCCCGTTACATTATGTCCTGCCTCTAATCCAAACATTTCACCAATTGATACCCTGACAGCTGGCGCTACTTGAACAATAACATGTTTAACGGGATTATTAATAGCTAGCCAAACCTTGTTAATATCATCTTTTTCAGTTATAGCTGCTACCGGACAAACAGATGAGCATTGTCCACAAAAAGTACATAATATATCAGATAAATATTTACCTCTTGGAATACCAACCATCATTTTATGACTACGACTCATTTCTTCTAAAATATTTAATCCTTGAACATTCTTACATACTTCAATGCATCGTCCACATTTTATGCATTTATTAATATCTCTAATAATTGAAGGATTAGTATTATCAATTGGTTTTTTAGTGAAAAATGATAAAAATCGACTGTCATTTATGCCCTCTTTATCAACCACTTTTTTTAACTCACAATTATCTTCTCTACTACATATTGAACAGTTAAAATCATGGTTACTTAATAATAACTCTAAGGTTATTTTTCTGGCTTTTTTTACTGAATCGCTATTAGTTCTTACTACCATATTAGGTTCTGCTTTAGTTGAACATGACGTTACTAATTTACTGTATCCCTCTATTTCAATTAAACACAGACGACAATTAGCCTTTATTGTTTGACTAGGATGATAACAAAGACTAGGAATATATATGTTAGCTTTTCTAGCTGCCTCTAGAATCGTTTTTCCCTCTTCAATTATAATTTTTTCATCATCAATTATTAATTCTATCATCTTATTCATTTCTTAATCCTCATTTCATATTCACTTCTAAAATACTTTAAAGTAGACGCTACTGAATTAGTAGCCGCTTGTCCTAAACCACAAAAAGAAGTTTCACTAATATAATGAGTTAATTCTTCTAACATTGCTAAGTCACTTTGATTAGCTAAATTATTAACAAAAAGACTAAGTATGTACCTAATTTGCCTTATTCCCTCTCTGCAAGGCGTACACTTTCCACATGATTCATGTTCAAAAAATCTAATATTCTTACGTAAAATTTCAAACATATTAAAATGATTATCAATAACAATAATAGCACCCGAGCCAATCGATAAGTTACTTTTTCTCATTGCATCAATATCGATTTTTAAATCAACCATTTCTAAAGGAATAATAGGCCCAGAAGGGCCTCCTAACTGAATCATTTTTATTTTTTCAAAGGTTGTTTCCCCTAACACTCCAATTATATACTTAATACTAGTACCAAAGGGAACTTCAAAAACACCACTTCTTTTAACATTTCCAGATAAACTTATCAACATGGTTCCTTTTGAAGATTCAGTCCCAATACTAGCATACTTAGAACCACCATTTAGCACAATATATGGTATGTTAGATAACGTTTCCACATTATTTAGTAATGTTGGTTTATCAAAAAGACCCTTAACCGTTGGAAAAGGCGGCTTAATTCTAGGTCTACCTACTTTACCTTCAATAGACTCAATTAAAGCTGTTTCTTCACCACATACATAAGAACCCATTCCAGAAAATATTTCAATTTCATAATTAAAATTAGAACCAATTATGTTAGACCCCAGAAAACCTCTTTCTTTAGCTTCTTTAAGAGCATGCATTAAAATATTTTTAGACTTATCATATTCACCTCTAATATATATATGTGCCTTAGTAGACCCTACTGCATAACCTGCTATAATTATTCCTTCTATTAATTGATGAGGATTATTTTCCATTAAATAACGATCTTTAAAATTACCTGGTTCCCCTTCATCAGCATTACAAATAACATATTTATCAGTTTCTTTTTCATTATAAACTGATTCCATTTTTATACCAGTATTAAAAGCAGCCCCTCCTCTTCCTCTCAATGCTGATTCTTTTATTTCCTTAATTATATTTAAAGGATCATCTTTTAAAACTTTTTTAAGGGCTTCATAACCATTAACTTTAATATAATCATCAATTGCCATCGGATTAATTTTATTTATATGTTTAGTTAGTATAATATTCTCTTCCATACTATAAATTCTCCCTACACTTTGAGATTATGGCTTGTATTTTTTGAGGAGTTAATTCGCCAAATTTTTTATTACCAATTCTAATGGCGGGGGCAATATTACAGCACCCAATACAACTCGTATATTCTAATGTAAACAAACCATCAGAAGTAGTCTCTCCCATTTTTATGCCTAACTCTTTTTCAAATTCCTTAACAATATTATTTGAGCCATTAACATAACAAGAAACATTAGTACATATTTGAATAACATATTTGCCACGATATTTTTCAGTAATTAAAGTGTAAAAAGATAAAAGGCTTACAATTTTGCTTTCTGACAACCCTAACTCATCCGCTATTATTTTTATTTGGGGAGAAGAAAGATATTTATAATTATTTATTTTCTGAACTTCTTTTAATATTTGAATAGCATTTTCGGGTTTTTTTCCTTTTTCCTCAATTATTTTTTTTATATCCATTTTATCACTTCCTAACACTATCTATTATCTTTTTATATTATATCATGAAAAATAATAAACTATATTTTTTTGTTAAAAAAAGAAGAAAAAGGTCGTTTTTAGTCTTTTTAACATCTTCAATAAATAAAATTAATTAGGTGATTATATGTTTTTTGACTTTTTAATAGAATTAATTAAAAGTATGATTTTTACCGGTTCTTATTCTAATAACGTATTTCCTGATCCTTTATCAAAAGAAGAAGAAGGAAAATACATTGAACAATTATTCATGGGAGATAAAGATGCTAGAAATAAGTTGATTGAACACAATTTACGTTTAGTAGCCCATATTGTTAAAAAATATGATTATAAAAAAGATGATATTGATGATCTTATAAGCATTGGTACTATAGGCCTTATCAAAGGCATTGATACCTTTTCAAGACAACATGGCACTAGAATTACTACTTACTGTGCCAGATGTATTGAAAATGAAATCTTAATGCACTTTAGAAGTGATAAAAAAAACAGCAAAAACATAAGTATGAATGAATCAATCGGATTTGATAAAGATGGCAATGAAATAACTTTTCTTGATATTTTAAAAACACCCAAACCTGATTTTATAGAAGTAATAAATATGAAAGATAATATAAAAATGCTCTTAGATTATATGAGCATTTTGTCTGAAAGAGAAAAAACTATTCTTATAAAGCGCTATGGCTTAGAAGGAAGTAAAGAAATAACTCAAAAAGAGATTGCCAAGGAATTGAAGATTAGTAGAAGTTATGTATCTAGAATTGAAAAAAGAGCTTTAACTAAATTATTAAGAGAATTTTTAAAAAATAAAAAGCATTTATTATAAAAACTTTTTACTTTAAAATTACTACTAATTTATTTGTTTTTCAATCTATCAACTTTATTTATTTTTAATCGTTGCATTTTAATTTTCTACTAAAGGGAAGTAAAAACAGAAGCCTTCGTTTCATGTGAAACTCGGCGGTTTATTGTCCCAAGACGCAACGAACCGAGTACCCGAGAGCTTGCGAAAACGTGAGGCGGCGAACACCGGAACTTCCTGAATTCAGGCTGCGTCTCCAAGCATTAGAGCCAGCAGGCGAGGAACTCCACCAGTGACCATCCGAACCTACAAGGTAGAGGGAACCACTGGTGTCGCGGTAACCAGCAGGCTTAGCGTTGAACCCAACCGTATTTGTTCCACTCCAACTTGGATCGGTTGACTTTAACTGCTGTCCTTCATCAGTTCCTCTCCAACCAGTTGTGGTGGTATCTTTTGGAAACTTTGTATCACAATCTCCATTACCTGCTTCATTACATACATATCTTTCTAAATCAGTCCATTCATCATGACTTGGTATATACCATCCTTCTGGACACAA
>SKGN01000070.1 GCA_007117415.1 Bacilli bacterium
TAAAGTAGAAAATATTATCCCTACATTATTAAAACAAAACATAGATGTTGTTATTTTAGATCCGCCAAGAGGTGGTAGCGATAATAAAACACTCGATTGTATAATAAAATTAAGTCCTAAGAGAATAGTCTATGTATCATGCAATCCAGTCACTTTAGCAAGAGATCTAAAGCATTTAGCGTTGTATTATAATGTAATAGAAGTAACGCCAATAGATATGTTTCCTCAAACAAAGCACGTTGAGACGGTAGTATTGTTGAATTTAAAAAAATAATAAAGCAAATGGTGTTAAGGAAAGGTGGTTCAAAATGAAATATAGAGTTAATCCTAAAAACAATGATAGACTTTCTATCCTTGGATTTGGCTGTATGCGATTCCCTAAAAATCAAAAAGACACCGAACAGCAAATTATTTATGCTATTGAGAATGGTGTCAATTATTTTGATACGGCCTATATTTATCCCGGTAGCGAAAAAACGTTAGGAAATATTCTGGCTAAAGGATATCGTGAACGCGTTAATATTGCTACTAAAATGCCACATCATTTAATAAATAAATATGATGATTTTGATAAAATTTTTAATGAAGAATTAAAACGATTGCAAACAAATTATATTGATTACTATTTTATGCATATGTTAACAGATATTAATATTTGGAATAGACTTATAGACATAGGAATTTTAAAATGGATTGACGAAAAGAAAGGGCAAAAACAAATAATTAATATTGGTTTCTCTTATCACGGAGGTACTGAGGAATTCCAAAAAATTGTAGATGCTTATGATTGGGAATTTTGTATGATTCAGTACAATTACCTTGATGAAAATGAGCAAGCGGGTAAAAAAGGGTTAAAATATGCAGCATCAAAAGGTTTGCCGGTTATGATTATGGCGCCATTAAGGGGTGGAAAACTGGTATCTAATCTTCCTAAAGAGGTTTATCATAAATTAGATAAATCTACTAAAAAGATTTCTCCTGTTGAAATAGCGCTACGTTGGTTATGGAATCAACCAGAAGTTACCGTTGTATTATCAGGAATGAATACAATGGAAATGTTAGCAGAAAACATAAGGATAGCAACCGCAGCAGAAGTTGATTCTTTTACTAAAGAAGACCATGAAATGGTTAATAATATTCGTAATATAATAAAAGCTAAAAATAAAATTCCATGTACTGGTTGTAATTATTGCGTTCCTTGTCCGATGGGAGTTGATATTCCCACTTGTTTTGCGTGTTATAATGATAGAGAATTAGAGGGTAGAGTTAGATCTATCAAAAGATATATAATGAATACTAGTTTAAAAAAACACAGCCATAATGCTTCGCTTTGCTCTAAATGTGGGAAATGTGAAATACGTTGTCCTCAAAAAATAGCGATTAGAGATGAGTTGGTAAAGGTTACCAAAACGATGGAGAGTTTTTATTATAAACCAGTAAGGTTCTTTATAAAAAAAATTATGAAACTATAAAACAAAAAAGCTTTCTTGATAGAAGGCTTTTTTATTATGTTTTAAAAAACATTTACTTTTTTATTTTTTCAACTGTAGTAATTATTAATCCACCACCTAAAAAGGAAAGAATGTAGGTTATTAATAATGATATATCATAGGTTATATCAAAGGGTATTAATACTAATGAACTAGCTATAATTAATCCTATAATTAAACTCATTGTTTCTCTTCGGTAATTATTTAATAACCAACTAGTCACTTTGGCGCTTCCTACAACCCCTATTAGAATACCGATTCCAATAAAAAGAATAGGAATAATAATATTAGGTTGAAAAGTTAATATTCTAGCAATATAAGATTTATATAAGTAGTATTCTCCAATTATTAATAGTAGCATTGCCCCGCTTATACCAGGGAATATGGTTGCTGCTCCCGTAATAATTCCTAGAACGATCATTTTAAGCAAATGAATAATATTAATAGTAGGAAAAAGAATTACTGTGTTACTAGTTGAACCGGATAGTAATAAGAATAAACTAATAATAATAATAAAACCAATTAATAAAAAAGATAAAGACATATTTGCGTTATTTTTTTTATGTTTATTTGTAAATGGTAAGGTAAACGATAGTAAAGTGTTATTGATTTTAGGAATTTGTTTTTCAATAATATTTGGGATTCCAAATATTATTAAACCAATAAAAAGAAAAATAGTTTGATTAGGCCATTTATTTAACAGGTAGTCAATAATGTTAGCGAAAATAATTATACCAATTAATAACCCAATCATTATTTGACTTAAAAATATAATGTCGTTTTTTCGCTTAAGATTATCTTTTTTAAAAAGATTAGATATTGAATTCATTATCTTATCAAACATTCCTAGTATTACAATAATAGTGCCACCGCTAATGCCAGGAATTATGTTAGCAATACCGATGAAGGTACCAGTTAAAAGATTTTTTATCATGTTTTTTCCTCCATATATTAATTATATATTATCAAAATCAAAAAAACAACACCAATAATAATTGAATAAATATATGTTCTAGGATACAATATAAATATAGTAGGTGACAAAATGAAAAAAATAAGTTTACTAATAACCTTTTTATTATTTTTAACTTCTTGTACTCTTGGGATGAAGATGGATGAACTAGTAAAAACCCCTGGGCATTTAACTATAATAAATACTGTTGAAGAAATTGATGAAAGAATTGTTGATAATCTTAATTCGTTTGCTATGAAATTATATAATGAATTATATGAGACCAATAAAAATGTATTTATATCACCAGCTAGCATCTATTTAGCTTTAGGAATGACTTATAATGGAGCAGAGCATAATACAGCTCTTGAAATGGGAGAATTATTAGAAGCTAAGGGAATGACATTGGAAAAATTTAATAAGCTTAATCATGATTTACAATCTTTAATGTTAGGTTATGAAAAGAGTAATTTTGAACTCGCCAACTCGATATGGATAAGAGATACTTATAAGGATTTTGTTAAGGAAGATTTTTTGAATCAGAATATGGAATATTATGGGGCTATGGTTTCAAGTCTTGATTTTAACAATCCTAAGGCTAAAGATACAATTAATAGATGGGTTAGTAAAAATACTAAGGGAAGAATTAAGAAAGGTATTGATGATGAAATTCATCCTCTAACCGTGATGTTTTTAATAAATACTATTTATTTTAAAGCTAACTGGGAAAAACCCTTTGAAGCTCATGATACTAAAGAGGGTAATTTTTATAATTTAGATAATGTAAATACCGTTGAACTGATGACTAAAATAGATATATTAGGTTATACTGAAAATGATTTGTTACAAGGTGTTATTCTTCCCTACGAAGATAAAAAGACGTCTATGTTTATCTTATGTCCTAAAGAAGATTTAACTAATTTAAGTTTAAGTGTTCAAGATATAACAGTGTTAGTACAAGATATGAATGATAATAAAGTGAGTGTTAATTTATCTATGCCGAAGGTGAAATTAGAATATGAGGTTGGTTTAAAAGAGCATTTAATAAATTTAGGAATGAAAGATGCTTGGGACGGGAGTGCTGATTTTTCTAAAATGGCTGATAATGCTGTTGAAGAAGGACTTCATATAGCTGATATAACTCACAAATCATTTTTAGCGATTGATGAAAAAGGTACTGAAGCAGCAGCAATGACTAAAGTTGAAATGCGTTTAGAATCCGCGCCTATGTCCGACTATGTTATGATAGTTGATAAACCTTATTTAATAGGTATTATTGATAATAAGAGTGGAGCATTATTATTTTTAGGGAGTATATATAACCCAAGTGAATAAAAAATTTATAAAAAACGAAAAAAAAGTTATTACTAATTGACAAGTATATTAATAATATATATAATGTAAACATAGCTTTGATGAGGAGATTAGTATTGGAACTACTAATAGAGAGTTAGGATGGTGGAAACTAACAGGAAAGGCCAATATGAAAAACACCTTGGAGCTGCTTACCGAAATAATAGTAGATTAAGCCGGAAGTAATCCGTTACCACATTACATGATTTTTAATCAATGAGATGGTCATCAATATATTAAGGATGGCAATATGGGTGGTACCGCGGAATACAGTTTCGTCCCAAATAGAGGGAGATACTGTTTTTTATATGCCTGATTAGCTCAGTTGGTAGAGTACCCGGCTGTTAACCGGATTGTCGTAGGTTCGAGTCCTACATCAGGCGCCATTATTTTTGCCTAATTAGCTCAGTTGGTAGAGTACCCGGCTGTTAACCGGATTGTCGTAGGTTCGAGTCCTACATTAGGCGCCATTTTATTTTTTACATTTATGATTTTCTTATAAGAAATGGCGAGGTATTATGGTACTTGGCTTTTTTTATAAGAATATACAGGAGGCGTGAATTATGACTATAGAAAAAAATAAATTAAAAGATTATGCAAACAAATTAATGTTTGATATGAATGATGAAGAATATGAAATTCTCCAAAATGAATTTGCTATTATTTTAAAGCATATGGATTTAATCAATAAAATAGAAGGTATATCTAAAGTGAAACCAATGACCTTTCCTTTTACCATTGAAGGGGTTAACTTAAGAGAGGACGTTATTAAAGATAAGATTTCTAATGAAGAAGCTTTAAGTAATGCTAAAGAAATAGAAAATGGTGAAATAAAAGTTCCAAAGGTGGTTGTATAATATGGATTATTTAGATTTGACAATTGAAGAAATGAATCAATTAATAAAAGATAAAAAGGTTACTAAAGAAGATTTGGTTGAGGAATCTCTTAGAAGAGCTATAAAATATCAAGCTGAATTCAATTCTTTTGTTACTATCAATAATAACGCTCAAGAAGATGTGAAAAAATTAGAATTAGATAATGATAATCCTTTATATGGGATACCTTATGCATTAAAGGATAATATTTCAACTAAAGGTATTTTAACTACTGCTTCATCTAATATATTGAAGGATTATACCCCTTTTTTTGACGCTACGGTGGTTGAAAAATTAAAAGAGAGCGGAGCTATTTTAATTGGGAAAGCTATTTTAGATGAATTAGCTATGGGTGGTAGTGGTACCACTGGACATACTGGAATAGTGCCTAATCCTTGGGATAAAAGCAGAATAATAGGGGGTTCATCAGCTGGAAGTGCTAGTGCTGTAGCCCTTGGAATAGTTCCTTTTGCTATTGGTTCTGATACAGGGGATTCAATTAGAAAACCAGCTGCTTTTGGAGGAATTGTAGGTTTTAAACCTACTTACGGAAGAATATCAAGATATGGCTTATTTCCTTTTGCGTGTTCGTTAGATCATATAGGTTGTTTAACAAGAAGCGTAAAAGATACTGCTTATGTAATTGATGCCATAAAAGGAAAAGATGAAAAAGATATGACCAGTTTACCAAATGATGATAAAATTTATTCAAATTTATTAAATGGTAAAGTTAAGGGAAAAAAATTATGTTACATAAAAGAAATAGTTGATATAGATAACTATATTAATTGTGAAGATGAGGAGTTATTGTATACCTTGAATCATTTTAAATCGGTTATTAAGAATTGTGAGGAAGCCGGAATGATTGTTGAAGGAATTTCATTAAAAAAAGAACTATTAAACGCTTTATTTCCTTCTTATATAACTATTTCATGTGCTGAAGCAACTTCTAATAATGCTAATCTTACGGGAATTATTTTTGGTTCTAGGGAAGAAGGTAATTCAATTGATGATATTATGATTAATGCTAGAACCAAAGGTTTTTCCGAAATGATTAAAAGAAGATTTATTTTAGGTAGTTATGTTTTGCAAAAAGAAAATCAAGAAAAATTATTTTTTAATGCCCTACGTATTAGACGATTAATAGTTGAAAAAATTAATGAAATATTTAAGATATATGATGGATTAATATTACCAACTTCTGGAGGTATAGCGCCTAAAATAGGCGAAGATTCAGATAAACTATCAGACCGTTATTTATTAATTGAAAATCATTTAGTAATAGGTAATTTTGGAGGATTCCCTAGCATTTCTATTCCCAGTGGGTTTTATAATGAAATGCCTATAAGCGTTAACATAACCGGTCGCTTGTTTGAAGATGATATTGTTTTAAATATGGCTTATGCTTTAGAAGAAAGAATGGGTCTAAAAGGAATGTTGGCTAAAGGGGTGACAAAGAATGTATAAAGTAGTAATAGGATTAGAAGTTCATTGTGAATTGAAAACAGTTTCAAAAGTTTTTTCTTCAGCCCCAAACACATATAGTGAAATCCCTAATATTAATATTTCAGCTATAGATTTAGCCTTTCCAGGAATAATGCCGGTTATTAATAAAAAAGCCGTTGAATTAGCGCTAAAGACCGCTATGGCGATAAATTGTAAAACGCCAGATGAAGTTTTATTTGATCGAAAAAATTATTTTTATCCTGATTTACCAAAAGGATATCAAATAACCCAAGTTACTAAACCGATGGGAATTAATGGAAAATTAATTATTAACGTAGATGGTGAAGA
>SKGN01000047.1 GCA_007117415.1 Bacilli bacterium
TGGAAATAACGAAGATTAAAAAAGTTGGTAAAGATACATACAATGTAACGTTTGATAATAAAAGAGAATATCTTTTATATGAGGACATTATTATTAAAAATCTTTTAACTGAAAACAAAATTATCGATGAAAACAGTTTTAATAAAATAAAAGCAGAAAACGACGAAATAAAGGTATATAACCAAGGAATTAAATATATAGGTGTTAGACAGAGAAGCGAAAAGGAAATATATAATTATCTAAGTAACAAAAATGATAATCAATTGCTAGTAAATAAAGTGATAAAAAGGTTAAAAATAGAAGGATATATTGATGATCTTCTTTTTGCTACTGCTTTTATAAATGATAAAATGTATTTGAGTTCGCAAGGTCCATATAGAATCAAAAGAGAATTACAAGAGCATGATATAAAAGAGGAAATAATTGCCGGTTTAATAAACAACATAGATAAAGATTTAATTAAGGATAAAATAACCAAAATAATAAATAAGCAGTTAAAAATATATACTAAATATAATGGGATGGTTTTAAAAAAGAAGATATTATTTTTTTTGATTAACCGAGGTTATGATAAAGAGGATATAATCAAGGAATTGGATAAGATTAATTTTAATGATAATGAGAAATTAAAAAAGGAATATCAAAAGGTAGTAGTTCAATTATCTAAAAAATATACAGGATATGAGTTAAAAACAAGAATAAAAAACAAACTCTTTCAAAAAGGTTTTGACGTTAATGAAATCAATAATATAATGTTATAAAAAAAGCTCTTAAAAAGAGCTTTTTGCTTGGTCTTTTAATTGTTCCATGTATTCTTTATATTGCTTATTAATACTTGAATCATGAATAGTTAAATTATATTCTTTTCTTAATGATTCTAAAGCCGTATAATTAATCATTATGTCATCATTTATCTTTTTTTCAGCTAGTATATTAATAATATTATCTTTAGCTTCTTCTAATGATGGTTTTTCTTTTTCATCTTCTTTTAAAATAATATGATATCCAAAATCACTTTTAACAGGCGTAGGAGAGTATTCTCCCACTTCTAATTCATAAGCTGCTTTTTCAAAAGTAGGTACCATCCTACCTTTATTAAACCAACCTAAATCGCCACCATTAATAGCGCTTCCTTGATCATCAGAATAAGTTATTGCTAATTCGCTAAAATCAGCGCCTTTATTTAGTTGTTCAATTAAATCCTCAGCTATTGCTAAAGCTTCTTTTTCTTTTTCCGTTTGTTCTTCATTAGTCATATCTTCAGTTACACTAGGTTTAATTAATATATGTCTAGCTCTTATATCACCAACTGTTTGACTATCATAATAAGCTTTTATTTCTTTATCAGTAATATTTTGTTTTGCATAATCTTCTACTGCTAAACTTCTTTTAACATTTAATTCAACAAAATCATATAATTCTTCTTCGCTATTTAATCCCCATTGATTTTTAATAGCTAGTAAAAAGTTTTCTCCCGTTTGTTGTTTAACAAAATCGATTTGTGATCTTATTTCGTAATCTAAATCGCTAGTTGTTTCATATTTTTGATTTAAGATACTTCTATCGATCATTTTTATTAATATGTCTCTAGCGTATAAATCTTTCATTTGATGGTATAAATCGTTAGCGGTTATATTAAAACCGTCCATTTCAACTACTGTTTCTTCACCATTTTTTAATACAGGTGTTTTATTCCAGGCTCTACCCATTAAAATTCCTGATGATAGAACAAATACTAATACACAAGTACTAATTATAATAAACTTCTTTTCCATTCTTTCTTCCTCCTCTTGCATAGTAATAATCATATCAAAAATTCAAAAAAAAGACAACTCATTAGTTTTTAATGGTATAATAGGGTTATTATTATCTTTAATTTAACACCTAACGCTGTTGTTAAATGTTGAAAAAGGTAAGAAATATAAAATTTTGGGGGTATTAAATTGAAAACGGAAAAAAAAGAAGCGCTTCATTTATTAATGGAACAGATTAATGAAATTTATCTTTTATTTAATGAACAAAATAATCATTATTTAACTGATAAAGAAAAAGAAATGTGTGCTAAAGCGTTAATTAAAAGAATTCATCTTTTTGATCAAATGCTTAATAGGGAGTTGTTTTATTATACAATAGTTAAACATAAGATTAGAATCAATTCTTTCTATAATAGATATAAAAATTATACGTTATATCAAAAATTGATTAAAGAAATAAAGATATTAAAAGTAGTAGAAGATGAATTAGAACTTTTAAGTGGGTCTATTGTTTGTTTGAAAAGAAGAAAAAAATATTATTATATGTCAGAAATAATCGCCATTATTAAAGTTTTTGTTTCCATTTATCAGCATGCTTCAATTAATTTGGATTATTTACATACCAAATATAATTGTCAATATAGCGGAATAAATTATGTTCCTAATAATAATTATTATGAAAACAACCATTTATTAGTGAGATATGCTGAAAAGGAATTAACCAAGTTATATTCCCATAATTTAACTAAACCAAAAAGAGATAATGATTAAGGTTATTTCTTTTTTTTAGTGATAATTAAAATTAAAGATAGATTGTTAATCACCATAATAGGGTTATATCATAAAATAACATAAAGAATAAAAGGAGGAATGAGATGATGAAACCTTATTTATCTGATGCATCAATTATTTTAGTATTATTTATTCTTTTAATTATTGTTTTGGGAGCATGATTTTAATAATACTATAAGGAGGTGTAGTTATGTCTAATGCTAGTCCTTGTCATTGTTCTGGTAATAGTTATGTAATAATCTTAGTGTTATACATATTACTGGTTATTATTTTAGGGTCAGTAATGTTTTGTTAAAAAAAAGAGTTAATAAAGACCTAATTTAAGGTTATTTTTAACTCTTTTTATTTTGTTAATGTTTGATAAATATCTTTAACATTTATTAAATCCGGTTGATTATTATAAATAGGTTTTAAATGCAAATGATAATGTTTTATTTCTTGAACGGAACCGTTATTTTGAATTATTACTAGTCCATCAAACTTTAATTTAGTTTCTAATATTCGATATATATTTTTGGTTATTTGATTAATATGCTTTAGCGTATCTAAAGGAATATCGGTAATATCTTGATAATGCTTTTTAGGAATTATTAAAGTATGCCCATTTGTATCAGGGTATATATCTAAAAAAACTTTTACATATTCATCTTCATATATAGTATAAGAAGATATTTCCTCATTTATAATTTTACAAAAAATGCAATTCATTATATCATCTCCTAAATTAATCTTATCATATATAATCGTTTTGTGACAATCCATTGACTAATTAAATAAGTTAATATTATAATTATAATAGGAAGGAATTCATTTTAACAAAATATTAAAATGAAAAGGTGATTTGATGCAATATATTATTATGTTATTGTTATTATTAATACCACTTGGCGCTATAGCGTTATATGTTCTTCAAGCTTTAGGTTTAATAGCAATCGCTAAAAAGCAAAATGTTGATGGAGGGTGGATGGCTTTTATCCCTATTCTTAATTTAGGACTAATGGCTAAAATAGCTTATGATAACAAATACATTCAATGGGGATTACCACTGGCGTTTTTCTTAACGATGAATTTTACTTATGAAGTAAATGGCGTTAAGAATTATTATGGCCCAATCATTGCGGGTGGTTTAGGCTCTTTAATTGGATTAGTAGCGGCTATATTAACTTTAATTTGTCTTTATAAAATTTATCAAACATTAAGTGATAAGGCTGTATTAATGCTTGTTTTTTCTATTTTAAGTTTTGGATTATTAATACCAATATTTTTATTTATGATTAGAAATAATGAATTAAAATATTAATTTTAAGGATTATTAGGAAATTTAATTCTATGATATAAGTATCATAGTTTTTTTCTTTGTCTATATTTTATTGCTAGTTTAATATATTTTTGTTAAAATTAATGAGTAAGAGGTGATTATCTTGATATTGAAAATTGATAACTTAAATGTTTTAATAGATAACAAAGAAATTTTAAGAGATTATAACTTAACTATTAATGAAGGTGAAATACACGCTATAATGGGCCCTAATGGAAGTGGAAAATCCACTTTATCAAAGGTAATAATGGGGGATAAGGAATATCAAATAACAGCTGGAAAAGTTTACTTTGCTGATAACGATATAACTAATATGGCGGTTGATGAAAGAGCTAGATTAGGAATATTTTTAGCAATGCAATATCCCATTGAAATTGAGGGAGTATCAAATACTGAATTTTTAAGGACGGCTATAAATTCAAAAACAAAAGAAAAGATTGATTTATTTGAATTTGTTAAAGAAATGGAACAATCTATAATGGATTTAAATATGCCTAAGAATACAACTAATTGTTCAATCAACAAAGGGTTTTCGGGTGGCGAAAGAAAAAAGAATGAAATCCTTCAAATGAAAATATTAAAACCTAAGTTAATTATATTAGATGAGATTGATTCGGGATTAGATGTAGATAGTTTAAAAGTAGTAGCGAAAAACATTAATGCCTATAAAAAAGAAAATCCTAAAACAAGCGTTTTAATTATTACTCATTATCCTAGGATTTTAAATTATATTAAACCAGATTATGTTCATATAATGACATGTGGAAAGATTGTTAAAACAGGTGATTATAATCTTTCGCTACAAATTGAAGATCAAGGTTATAATGAATTAAAAGAAGAAGATAATAGGGTAATTATTATGAAGGAAAATGAATAAAATGAATAAAATAATAGTACTGAAAAATAAAAAAATAAAGAGTGATGTTAATAACGATATTATTATTAATGATTTTTCCAAAGTGAATATTGAAGAAGAAACCAGTTTATTAATATGGATAAAGAAAAATGTTGATACTTCTTTAGAACTTTTTTTGGAAGATGATACTTTTTTAAATATTCATGTATATGTGGATGCAAATGCTACTCTTAATTTATTTAAATATAAGGGATTAACAGGGTTTTCAAATCATGATTATCATATAACTTTAAATGATAATAGTTGTCTTACGGTTAATAAATTTAATTATAATAATAAAGGTAAGGAAAAAATTAATATTAATTTAAAGGGCTTAAACAGTGTTATTAATTATAATTTTTCAACTTTGGTAACCTTAGATCAATCATATATTATGAATATTAAACATAATAATAAAAAAACCAAGAGTAGGGTTAATAATCACGGGGTTACTATAAAGGATGCTAAACTAGATATGGAAGTAAATAGTTATGTAAAAAAAGGAATGGAAGACTGTGTTGTTATTCAAGAAAATAAAATAATAACACTAGGCGATAACAACAGTGTTATAAAACCTAATTTATATATTGATGAATATAGAGTAGAGGCTAAACATGGAGCATCAATTGGTAAATTTGCTAAAGAACAATTGTTTTATTTACAAGCCAGAGGTTTAAAAAGACAAGAAGCTTATGATTTGTTAATAAAAGGTTTTTTATTAGGTATATTAACAATACATGATAAGCAAAAACAAGAATTAAAGTCAGTTATAGAAAATGTAGGAGGTGAATTGAATGAAGGTTAGAGATGATTTTCCTATGTTAAGAAAAAAGATAATATATTTTGATAATGGGGCTACTACCTTTAAACCCCATATAGTTATCGATTCAGTTGTTGATTATTATAGTAATTATTCAGCTAATGCTCATCGTGGTGATTATGATATTAGTTTGCAAGTTGATGATGCTTTTGAAGCTGCTAGAGAAAAAGTTAAAAAGTTTATTAATGCTAAAACAACTGAAGAAATTATATTTACTAGTGGTACAACGGATTCTTTAAATATGATAATAAAAGGCTATTTTAAAAATCATTTAAATAGTGGTGATGAAATATTAATAACTAAAAGTGAGCATGCTTCACTAGTGTTACCGTGGTTTTTATTAGGGAATCAAATTGGCTGTGTGGTTAAATATATTGATCTTGACCAAGATTTAAAGGTAACTATTGAAAATGTTACCAAAGCCATAACCAATAAAACTAAAGTAATAGCGCTATCCCATATTACTAATGTAATTGGAGATATTAGACCAATTAAGGAAATTAGTAAATTAGCTCATCAAAGAGGAATATTAGTAATGGTTGATGGGGCCCAAAGTGTTCCTCACATAAAAGTTGATGTAGAAGATTTAGGGATTGATTTTTTAGGTTTTTCCGGACACAAAATGTTAGGCCCTACTGGAATAGGGGTTTTATATGGCAAATTAGAGTTGTTAGAAAAAATGAAACCCCAAAACGTTGGTGGTGGTATGAATGATATATTTACCAGTTTAAAACAAATAGACTATAAACCATTACCCCATCGCTTAGAAGCTGGCACTCCTAATATAGCGGGCGCGATTGGGCTTGGGGCTGCTATTGATTATCTTGAAATGGTGGGAATGGATAACATTTCTAAGCATGATCAAGAATTAAAAAGGTATGCTGTTACCAAATTAAGTAAACTTGATAATATTGAAATATATAACGCTAATACAGGGGGGAGTATTATTGCCTTTAATGTTAAAGGTGTTTTCAGTCAAGATACAGCCATTTATTTAAACAAACATAATATTTGTGTTAGAGCTGGTAGCCATTGTGCTAAAATGCTTAGTGATAATATTAATGTTAATAGTACTTGTCGCCTTAGTTTTTATTTATATAATACCAAAGAAGAAATAGATAGATTAGTAGAATTATTAAAAAATAAAGATATTTTAAAAGAATCGTTGTAGAAAAATTGGTTGGCTGGAAATATAACAAAATAAATAATAATATATGATATTATAATTATAGGTTGGTGATAGAATGGATAACGAAGTAAAAAGAAATATTATTATTGATCATTATCATAATCCTTTAAACAAAGGTTTACTTGAGGATGAAAATTACACTAAAATAAGAGTTAATAATGAATCATGTATTGATAATATTGTTTTAATGGTAAAAGTAGAAGATGGTATTATTAAGGATATTAGATTTGATGGCGAAGCTTGTGCTATATCGACTTCAGCTACTTCTATTATGATTAAAATGTTATTAAATAAATCAGTTGAAGAGGCTTTGATTATTTTAAATGAATATGAAAAGATGATTAATGAGCAGGATTATGATGAGAGTATTATAGGAGAAGCTATTGTCTATAATGAAGTATATAAGCAACCAAATCGAAAAAAATGTGCTCTTTTACCATGGCGGGGAATTAAGATAATAATAGAAAAAGAATAACATGTATTTGTAATTTTTTAAATGATAATGAAATAGGTGATTTGATGACAAAAGTTGAATATGAAACAAGTAAAGGATTAAATGAAGAAAAGGTATTCCAAATATCTAAAATTAAAGAAGAACCGAAATGGATGACTGAATTTAGATTGAAAGCTTATTATAGCTTTATAAATAGTCCAATGCCTTCTTTTGGACCTGATATTAATCTTAATTTTGATGATATTACTTATTATAAAAGAATAGATGATAAAATTCATACTGATTGGGACAATGTTCCTTCTGATGTTAGAAATACTTTTGAAGAAATAGGTATTCAAGATGCTGAAGATAAATATCTTGGTGGTGTTTCTACTCAATATGAAAGTGAAGTAATATATCATAGTATGCTATCATATTTAGAAGCACAAAAGGTTATTTTTGTTGATACGGATACAGCTTTAAAAAAACATCCTAATTTATTTAAAAAATATTTTGATAAATTAGTTAAGTATGATGAAAATAAATTTACTAGCTTAAATGGATGTGTGTGGAGTGGTGGAACATTTATTTATGTTCCTAAAGGAGTAAAATTAGATAGACCATTACAAAGTTATTTTAGAATTAACACTAAGGATATGGGGCAGTTTGAAAGAACCATTATTATTGTAGATGATGATGCTTCGTTAGATTACATTGAAGGGTGTACAGCCCCTACTTATGCGACTGATTCGTTGCATGCAGCGGTAGTGGAAATATTTGTTGGTAAAAATGCTAAGTGTCGCTATACTACCATTCAAAATTGGGCGCCTAATATTTATAATTTAGTAACTAAAAGAGCGACGGTAGATGAGAATGGGACGATGGAATGGATTGATGGTAATATCGGCTCTAAAGTAAATATGAAGTATCCCGCTATTGTTTTAAAAGGAAAGAATGCTAGAGGAAATTGTATTTCTATTGCCGTAGCAAGTAATAATCAAATTCAAGATACAGGTGCTAAAATGATTCATTTAGCCCCCAATACTAAAAGTAATGTTATAGCTAAATCAATAGCGAGAAATGGTGGTAACGCTACTTATCGGGGGACTATATATATTGATAAAAAGGCTATAAATAGTTATAGCAATGTAAAATGTGATACTGTTATCATAGATGAATTATCTAAAAGTGATGCTATTCCTAATAATATAGTGGGAAATAATTCATCAACCCTTGAACATGAGGCTACCGTTTCTAAAATAAGTGAAGAAAAATTATTTTATTTAATGAGTAGAGGAATTGATAGTGAAAAGGCTATCGAATTAATAATAATGGGTTTCATTGAAAAATTCAGCAAAGAATTACCGATGGAATATGCTGTTGAATTAAATAATTTGATGAAAAATCAAATATATTGTAAACAATGAAACTAAAAATTTAGTTCTTATATACCAAATTAAAAAGATGCTGAAACATTAAATGAAAAAGGCATCTTTTTTATGTTTGTAAAAATTAGTAAAAATAATTATTATGGTTTTGAAAGGAGAATTAATATGTTAAATCAAATTGTAATAGTAGGGAGACTAGTAAAAAACCCCGAATTAAGACAAACAGATTCCGGAAAAAAAGTAACCAATATTACTTTGGCTGTTCCCAGGTCTTACAAAAATGCTAAAGGAGAGTATGAAACGGATTTTAGTGCGACACGTTATTAAGTGAAAAGCTTAATCATTATTGAAAGATAATAGAACTGATATTTCGAATGTTAGAATGATAGGGTAACGCCTTGAAATGACTCATTAATACTCCGATTAGCATTTATAATGTAATTATATAGATGTTAAAAGCTCGGTGAAGTCGGTTGAAAAATACCGTAAAAGATTTAAATCTTACGAAAGCTATCTAGAGGTAGATGGTGTAATTGATAGACCGGATGTCTAAAAAATATCTATGGTGAGAATGTATGGAAATACTGGCGAACTTTTGAATGTACGGGTCTAAACGGTTAGTATATAGAAATGTATATTGCATAGAATGTGCAGTATGTGTGGATTAGTAAAAATTGAAGTTATGAAAGTCCATATAATGTTATAGGCATTATCAAGCATACAGGCCCAAAGAAAGCACCTAAGGATATATGTATAGATAGAAATATTGGAACGTGGAAAGCTCTGAATATGGAGATGATTGCACATCAATGAAGTATTGATAACAAATTCATAAGTTATTTTAATCAGAGTGAGAGTAGTGGCATAGTACCTATGAAATTATTATAATAAGTAATGGAGGGATAGCCACAAGTCAAATTTTAATTATAGGATTTGAAACATTAACAAAAGTAGATTCGAGTATGACAAATAAAATTATCCTTTATAGAAAGGATGGTGACTATATTGGATTACTTAGAATCACAGAAAATAAGAAAGAAATCAAAAATAAGACACAGTGAATATTATAACCTAATAAAAACTTTTGATAAATTATATCAAGATAGTACTAATAATATGAAATTTACTGGTTTAATGAAAATTATAACAAGTGAAGAAAATATTTTATTAGCATATAGGAATATAAAGAAAAACATAGGTAGTAAAACAAGTGGAATTGATAAAAGAACAATAAAGGACATAGAAAAATTGTCGCAAGAAAGATATATTTATTATGTTCAAAAGCAATTTGAAAATTACAATCCAAAACCTGTAAGAAGAATAGAAATACCTAAACCAAATGGCAAAACAAGACCATTGGGTATTCCTACAATATGGGATAGGATAGTACAACAATCAATCTTGCAAGTTTTAGAACCGATTTGTGAAGCAAAATTTTATGATAGAAGTAATGGATTCAGGCCAAATAGAAGTGCAGAACATGCCATTGCTCAATGCTATAGAATGATGCAACAACAACAACTTCACTATGTAGTTGATATTGATATAAAAGGATTTTTTGACAATGTAAATCATAATAAATTATTAAAACAAATATGGTCTTTTGGAATAAGAGATAAAAAGCTATTAAAATTAATTAAAACAATGCTAAAAGCTCCAATTCAAATGCCAGATGATACAATAATTAAAAATGATAAAGGAACACCACAAGGAGGTATTCTATCACCACTTCTTTCAAATATTGTTTTGAATGAATTAGATTGGTGGATCTCAAGTCAGTGGGAAAATATTCCGATTAATCAAAAAATTTATTGTGGAATTAATAATAAAGGAGTTTTAATAAAAAGCAATATTTATAGAACGCTTCGAAGAAGTAATTTAAAAGAAATGTATATTGTAAGATATGCTGATGATTTTAAAATATTTTGTAGAAACTATAAAGATGCCAAAAATATATTTGTTGCTACAAAATTATGGTTAAAAGATAGATTATCATTAGACATTTCAGAAGAAAAATCCAAAATAATTAATTTAAAGAAGCATTACTCAAAATTCTTAGGTTTTAAAATAAAAGTTGTTCCAAAAGGGAATAAATATGTAGTTACATCATGTATGTGTGATAAATCTAAAAAGAGAGTTATCAAGGAATTAAAAGATATAATTCAAATGCTTCAAAAAATTTCCAATAAAGTTGATGAATATAAATATGTGAATCTATATAATTCGGCAATATGGGGAATACATAATTACTATCAATATGCAACTGAAATAAATGAAGATGGTAATAATATTTCTTACGTTATCAATAAGATTTTAAAAATAAGACTTCGAGATAGACTATCGAAGTACGGAGTTTTAGAAAATGGTTATATCAAAAGAAGATATGGTAAAAGTGGCCAAATGAGATATGTTTATGGAAGAGCTATATGTCCAATCGGATATATTCAAACCAAACATCCTATGTATAAAGTAAAGTCAATTAACAAGTATACTGAGCATGGACGAGTTCTTATGCATAAAGAATTAGAGTTAAGTACCACGATTATGCATAAACTTGCAAATAACATATCAAACACTGAGTCAATTGAATATATGGATAACAGATTATCAAAATATACAGCTCAATACGGAAAATGTGCAATACTTAAAATTATACTTGACTATGATGAAATACACTGCCATCATAAACTTCCTAAACAATTGGGTGGAACAGATAACTACAATAATTTGATAATAATACATAAAGATATTCATATATTAATTCATTCTAAAAGTAAAAAGATAATTGATCAATATTTAGAAATATATAATTTAAATAGTGAACAAATTAACAAAATAAATACTTTAAGGACTCAGGCTAATCTGGAGCCTATATAGTAAAACTATATAAAGATTTTAAGAATGTATTAAGTTAATGTTAAAAAAATAAATAATTACAATTTGATGGAACGCCGTATGAGGTGAAAGTCTCATGTACGGTGTGAAGCGGGGGAAAAGTTGGAGATTTTATCAAAAACTTACCTATCGCTATTTGATTGTACTCTGTGGACAGGTATAGCGGAAACTACTTCTGAATATTGTAAAAAAGGAGATTTATTAGGTATTAAGGGTAGGGTGCAAACCAGAAGTTATGAAAAAGAAGATGAAAAGAGACAATATGTAACGGAAGTAGTAGCAGAAAAAGTAACATTTTTATCATCTAAAAATAAAGAAGATAATTAGTTTTTAATTATCTTCTTTATTTTTGTAAGTAGTATAAAATACTTCATCTGGCTTTTTGTTAAAGATGTTAGCAATTTTAATAGACATCATATATGAAAGCGTTCTTTTCTTGTTTTCAAGTTGCCAATAGAAAGCTTTGCTTATTCCTAATGTATTTGCCATTTCTTGATGTGTAAAACCGTTCTCAATTCTAAGTTCCTTTAAAATGTTCATTTTTTCACCACCAAAAATATTATAATTAAAAACGAGAAAAAAAGCAATCAATAATTACTATTTAGTTAACTTTTGGGAATAATATTAGTGGTTAACATATAATTACTTATAGTTAACTAAGGAGGTTTTAAGATGATTGGTAAAAGATTAAAAGAATTAAGATTATCCCAAAACCTTAATCAAGAAGAGTTAGGAAGGTTAGTAAACGTAACTAAAGTATCTATTTGTTGTTATGAATCAGGAAAAAGAACGCCTAACTTGGAAACTTTTTTTGATTTAGCCAAAACATTTAATGTTTCTACAGATTATTTACTTGGTAATGATGTTAATATTAAGGTTATAAAAGAAGCAGAAGAACCATATGATACTGTTATAGGATATGAAGATATAGAAATATTAAATGAATTAAAAAATAACAAGGATTTATATCGTAAACTAGTTATTGATCCGAAAAGGACAGTTGAGTTAATTGCCAAAAAAACCAGAAATTTGTAACCGACTTATATGCGTTAATTTAATATATATGTAAAATGTCAAAAAAAAATAAGGATTATGTTCTTGTTTTTTTCTTTGAATGTTATAATTGTTATAGTAGAGGTGTAGATATGAATGTTATTGAATTAATAGATAAAAAGAGATTAGCAAAAGAATTAAGTTATGACGAAATAAAATATCTTATTATAAATTATTTAAATGGTGAGATCAAGGATTATCAAATGAGTTCTTTATTGATGGCAATTTGTATAAATGGAATGACTGAAAAGGAAACTTTTTATCTTACCGAAATAATGTTAGAAAATAGTGAAAAAATAGATTTTTCTAATATAGAAGGAATTAAAGTTGATAAGCACTCAACTGGAGGAGTTGGAGATAAAACGACTTTAATAGTAGCTCCAATAGTCAGTAGTTGCGGTGTTAAGGTGGCTAAAATGAGTGGAAGAGGGTTAGGGTTTACAGGTGGTACCATTGATAAATTAGAGTCAATCAAGGGTTTTAATACTAATTTATCGATTGAAGAGTTTTCTAATCAAGTAAACGCTATAGGAGTAGCTATATCATCAGCAACATTGAATTTGGTTCCAGTTGATAAAAAACTATACGAATTAAGGGATGTTACAGGAACGGTATCATCTATCCCTTTAATAGCGGCTAGTATAATGAGTAAAAAAATCGCTACTGGAGCTGACAAAATATTGCTTGATGTTAAAGTAGGAAAAGGGGCTTTTATAAAAACTAAAGAAGAGGCTTTTGATTTAGCAAATATGATGATCAAAATTGGTAATCATTTTAATAAAGAAACGGTTGCTATTTTATCTAATATGGATTTTCCTTTAGGTAATAATATAGGTAATAGTTTAGAAGTTATTGAAGCAATTGAGGTATTGAATAATAAAGGTAATAATGATTTACGAGAATTTTGTCTTGATATATCTAGTTATATGGTTAGTTTAGCAAAAGAAATTACTTTAGAAGAAGCTAAAAAAATAGTTGAAGAGAATCTTAATAATGGCAAGGCTTATCAAAAGTTTAGGGAATTAGTAAGGTATCAAAAAGGTAATTTACAAGATATTGAAGTGCATAAAAAAACAATAGTGATAAAATCGTTAAATGAGGGTTATATCAAGGAAATAGATGCCTATTCATTAGCTAATATAGCGTTAGAATTAGGCGCCGGTCGAAAACATAAAAATGATTTAATAGATTATAGTGTAGGTATTTGTTTAAAAAAAACGATTGGTAGTTTTGTTAAAAAAGGAGATGTTTTATTAAAAATATACGGAGATAGCGATAAAATAGTTATTGATAAAATATATAAGGCTTTTAATATAGTTGATGAAGAAGTTGATAAACCTTCGTTAATATATACGGTAATAGGCATATAAAAAAGATAAATATTAATTTTTATCTTTTTTTAATTTCGTCTATATTTTTTTTTCGAATAATATTCATCAAAAGTAAGATCTTGTTCTAACATTTCGGTTGCTGTTTCTATTCCAACATATCTTAGATGCCAAGGCTCATATTTGTATCCGGTAATATGTTCTTTATTTTTAGGATATCTAATAATAAAACCATATTGATGAGCATTACTTTTTAACCAAGTATATTCTAACGTTTTATCAAATTCAGTAAAGGATAGAGTATTATTTTTTACATCTAATGCTAGCCCGGTTTGATGTTCAGAATGGCCCGGTTTGGCCGAATAGGTATTAGCGGCTTCTTCGCCATCTCTTTCAACATATCTAGTATACAGTTTCATTTGCGAATCATAATTTCTATAAGCAGATAATACTTTTATATTTAATCCAATACTTTTTAAATCCATGCACATTTCTTCAAAAGCTTCCTTTACTTCTTTGATTGTAAACATGTGATGGTTAATAGCACATTTAATATTAATATTAACTAAGTTTTCAGGAATATAATCATTAGGTAATTGATTATATTTATTAACTAGTACTAAAATATCATTAGGGTTTTCAATAATATCAATAACTTCATAAAAATTTAAATCTAAGTTCATATTAACATGACTAATTATTTTTCCAAATTCATAATTGTTATATTTATTCTTATATGAGTAATATCTTTTTAAATAATCAGGGTTAAAGTAGGGGTCAATAATAAAATATGATAGATTATTTAATTTTTCTTGCTTATTTATAATAATTTCTATTTCTTCCTCATTTAAATGGTTAATAATGATATTTATTTCATCATTTTTATAACCAATTTTTTTCAATTCGTTTAAATGATATACATATTTATCATAGTCTTTATATTCAAGGTCTACATATAAATCTAGATTTTTTTTATTATAGTATCCTTTAATAAGGGCGGCTTCTAAAGTTTCAGAATAAATATTGTTATTAAGAATATAATTTGCTAGATTATTTTCGATAATTAATTTTATAGCTTTAGAAGTATAGTTTAAATTCTTTAATTCTTTTTCGGTTTCGCTATAATTAAGTTTAAAAACGATAAAAAAAGACAGAAAACATAAGACTGCCATTAGAATATAATATTTATATTTTTTTAGTTTTATCATATATTAAATTCACCCTTTTCATTATTAATTATACGCTCATTATATTATGGTGTCAATTTCTAATATTTAACAGATATTAATCTTTTGGGGTTATTTGTAATTAATATTTTTAAATATACATACCTTTAATTAGAGGTGTTAATGTGAAAAATTTTTTATTATTAATTATGATGTTTATTTTTTTTATCCCTATTACAAATGCTGAAAAACTCGATTTAGCTCCAACTGCTAAAAGTGCCATTTTAATTGAGAGTAGTACTGGTGAAATATTATATCAAAAAAACATTCATGTTAGATATGCGCCAGCTTCAATGACAAAAATTATGAGTATGCTGTTGATTATTGAAGCGATTGAGAACAATAATTTAAAGTGGGATGAAAAGATAACCGTTTCTCCTAATGCGGCTGGTATGGGAGGAAGTCAAATATTTTTAGAGGCTAATGAAGTTATGACCGTTGAGGATCTTTTTAAGGGGATTGCCATTGGTTCAGCTAATGATGCTACCGTAGCGTTAGCAGAAAGAATAGGTGGTTCAGAAGAACATTTTGTTAAAATGATGAATGATAAAGCTATTGAACTAGGTTTAAAAAACACTCATTTTAAAAATGCTAGTGGACTAGATGCGGCTAATCATTATTCTACAGCGTATGATATGGCTATAATCGCTAGAGAAGTTGTTAAGTATAAGGATGTATTAAAATATACATCAATATATGAAGATTATTTAAGACAAGACAAAGATGAAAATTTTTGGTTAGTAAATACTAATAAAGTCGTGTGGTTATTTTACAATAATTTTATAGAGAAAGAGGGTTTCTATGGAAAAAGATATAACTATTATAATTCCTAGAGAAAGGCAAATTGAAATAATGAAATTTTTTCTTGAAACGAGCATTCCCAAAATTTTTAAAAGTAAAAAAATAAACTTAATAAAAAATTAAAAAATGGGGTGGTAGAGATGGTGCCAACTATAACTGGTGTTTATATACGGGTTTCGACTGAAGACCAAGCTAAAGAAGGGTTCTCTATTAATGCTCAAAAAGAAAAACTAACCAAATATGCAGAGTTAAATGATTGGGATATTTTTAATTTTTATATTGATGACGGGATAAGTGGAAAAACTATAAAGGATAGACCAGCTATAAATAAGATGTTAAATGATTTGAAAAACGGAAGAATTAAAAATATATTAGTATATAAATTAGATCGATTGACAAGATCGTTGTTGAATTTAATGGAATTAATAAATTTGTTTGAAAGATATGAATGCTCACTAAATTCGCATACTGAAAAATTAGATACAAGTAATGCCGTTGGGAGAATGTTTGTTAAAATTCTTGGAACCTTTGCTGAATTTGAAAGAGAAAATTTAGCAGAGAGAATAAGTTTCGGTTATGAACAAAAAACTAGGGAAGGTAATTATACCAATACAAATGGTGTTTATGGCTATGATTATTTAGTTGGAGAAGGTAAATTAAAAATAAATCAAGAGGAGGTAAAATTAGTAAATAGAATTTATGATTTATATTTATCAAACAACTCTATGCTAACTATTTGTAAGATGCTTAATAAAGAAAAAGTACCAACTAAACGAAATGGAAGATGGGCTCAATCAACGATAAAATCAATTTTAACTAATCCATTATATATTGGTATGGTTAGGTATGGGGTAAAGAAAAAAAATAATTATAAGGCATTTATAGTTAAGGGTGCTCAGCCATTACCTATAATTGAAACAAAAAAATATAATAGGGTTCAAAAGTTAATAAAAAAAAGAACTAATTTTAAAACAAGGCGCTATTCTAGTGATAATACTTATTATTTTCACATTTTAAAATGCGGTAATTGCGGTAGTAATATGCATGCTAGACAACAAAATCAAGCGGGTAAACTTTATATATCGTATGCATGTAACGGTCATCGTAATGGAACTTGCAATGCACCTGGTTTTTCTCATCAAAAAATGGAAAAAGAATTTATTAAGTATTTAAGTCAATTACAGCCTTTAATTCCAGATGACAGTGTTTTTGTTAAAACAACTAAAAATAATTTTGATAAAGATAAACAAAGATTATTGAATGAGCAAAAAAAAATAAACCTTAAAAAGAATGAACTTCAAAACTTGTTTTTAGAAGGAAGTTTACTTTTTGAGGAATATAAATTTTTAATCCAAAAATTAATCGAAAAAGAAAAATTATACAAACAAGAAGATCAAATAATGTTTAAAGGTGATATAAAAAACATTTCAATTAGTGAAGTGAAAAAAATAGTTGGAAATATAAAATTAAATTGGCAAAGTTTATATAATAGTGAGCGAAAAATATTTCTTGAAAGATTTGTTGATTATATGGAAGTAGAAAAGATAGAAAAAGAAGTGAAACTTTTAAATATTAAGTATAATTGTTAAAACAACTAAAATATTACTGTTATAGTTGTTTTTTTTGTTTTATATATTTTTTAAAACCGTTATTGACAATCTGTCGAATTATGTTACAATATGAATGTATACTAGAACAAGGGTAAGGTAATAATTATGTAAGCATTTCTTAAAAATTACATATAAGAAGGACAAGGGTAGAGAATGAGTGGAGAAATAAAATCAAAGGCTAGCAAAATTAAGCGTAAAAAAAAAATTATAAAAATAACTAGGTTAGCGTTACTTATTATTATGCTATTGTTACTTATTTCATATGTTGTAATAGGAATTGTTTATAATAGTGGTAGTTTTACTATAAGGATGGACAGAAACTTACATTTTTCACGAGGTATCATTATTTATGATGATCCTGATTATAAGGTTTTTAGAACAGAATTGCGAGCTGAACCTGTTGATTATCTTGACAATATTTCATATAGGTGGCTTCCTGATAATCTTAATGAATATCCGGGAGGGTCACATAATGGGGAAAATTATATAGCTTATACTTTTTTTGTTGAAAACTTTGGAGGTCATATAGCAGACTATTGGACCGAAATAAATATTGATCATGTCATGAAAAATGTTGATGAAGCAGTAAGGATTAGAGTTTATCGAAATGGTGAGTATATTACCTATGCTAAAATGGGTAGTAATGGGGAGCCAGAACCTAATACTGTTCCTTTTAGAACTGATGCATTAGTTACCTTAAATCACGTTCCAGAGTTTAGTCCGGGTGATATAAATAAGTATACGGTTGTTATATGGATTGAAGGCACTGACCCAGAATGTACAGATAACATTTTAGGTGGTGAAATTAAAATCTCAATGGATTTTAAATCCGAAATTATTGAAGAATAGAAGGAGAACTGTATTTATGCTAAAAGAAAGTAAAAGACGTTTAAGTCGCGTTAAAAATCTTATTGTTGTTTGCACATTGAGTGCAATTGTATTATCAATTTCAACATATGCCTGGTTTATAGGTATGCAAACCGTTCATGTATCAAGTTTTGATGTTGAAATTGCCGTAACCGATAGTTTGTTACTATCACTAGATGGTTCAACATGGGACACTACTGTAAGTATATCAAAAGATACTTTAGATGCTGATTCATATGTTGGTCACACTAACAGTTGGGGTGGAGAAGGATTATTTCCGGTTTCATCAGTTGGTGAAATGGATACTACCTCTTCAAGGATGAAACTGTTTGAAAAAGCTAGTTTAACCGCTACCCCTGGTGGTTATAGATTATTAACAAGTCGCGTTGATAATTATACCAATCCCTCTGTAGTAGAACCGGATGGATATGTAGTATTTGATCTATTTATAAAGAATTTCTCAGGTACTCAATATATTGAAGATTTGAATGAATTAGATGAAGAAGCAATTTATTTAACAACTAATTCACAAGTTGTTGTTGGGGCAGCTGGTGTGGCTGATACTGGTATTGAAAATTCAGTTAGAGTAGCATTCGCCCAAATCGGTCGCGTTATTGGAACGACTACTGATGCAGGTGAAATTACGGGTATTGTTTGTAATCCAGGACTAGAAAGTATAGTAACTGGTATATGTCGAACGGCTCAAATATGGGAACCTAATGATAAAGATCATAATGAAAATGCCATTAGTTGGTATGAAACAGCTTGTTCAGCTAGAACTGGGGAAGATGTTACGGATCCCGATTCTTATGATGGACCTTGCGGTGTTGTTGTAGATGGGACAGCCTATCCTACATATGCCGTAAGAGATGAAATAACTTCAGCAGATAACGTTGATATCTATGATGGAGCTGCATATAACACTTACGATCATTTATGGGCTGAAGGTGACGAACTATTATATGCTTATTCACTTTTCACAGATACAATGAAATTATTAACAGGAACTGATCGTCCACAATTTATGACTTTAGCACCAAATAGTATTACTAAAGTTAGAATTTATATTTATATTGAAGGTCAAGATGTTGATAATTACGATTTTGCTTCAATCGGCAGACAAATTGCTGTTAATTTCGGATTTACTAAACAAAGATTTACTGAAGAAGATATTAATTATATTGGCCCCGAATTAAATGAGGGTGCTGGTCCTGAATAACAGTTGTTAAAATGTTAAATTAATCAATATAGATTTATAAATCTAATAAATAATTAAAGAGTAATTAATATAATTACTCTTTAATTATTGGTTAAAATTGGAATCTAATAAATAATTTTCATTTTTTAGCAAAAAAAAAAAACAGTATTGACTATTTGTCGAACTATGTTACAATATGTATATATAATAAGTAAAGGTAAAATTGTTGCCTAAAAAAAATCACTATTTGATTTAAATTTTAAAAAAATAAGAAGGAGAAAAAAATATGCCTAAAAAAAACAGAGGACGTATAAATCGTATTAGACATCTTATTGTTATGTGTACTTTGAGTATTGTATTCTTATCAATTTCAACATATGCCTGGTTTATTGGTATGCAAACCGTTCATGTATCAAGTTTTGATGTTGAAATTTCAGTAACAGAGAGTTTATCCTTATCGCTAGATGGTTCAACATGGGACACTACGGTAAGTATTTCAAAAGAAACTTTAGATGCATCTTCATATGTTGGTCATACTAATAGTTGGGGAGGCGATGGATTGATTCCTGTTTCAACTGTTGGTGAAATGGACTCTAACGCCTCAAGAATGAAGTTGTTTGAAAAAGCTAGTTTAACAGCTACTCCGGGTGGATATAGATTATTAGCAAGCCGTATTGATAATTACGGAATAGATCAACCAGAACAAGATGGATATGTAGTATTTGATTTATTTATTAAGAATTTTTCAGGTTCTCAATACATTTCAGAATTAAATGAATTAGATGAAGAAGCAATTTATTTAACGACTGATTCAAAGGTTGAAGTTGGTGCAGCTGGTGTGGCTGATACTGGTATTGAAAATTCAGTTAGAGTAGCATTCGCCCAAATCGGCCGTGTTATAGGAACTACTACTACTGCTGGAACTATTACTGGAATAACTTGTGCTAGCGAAGGCGATGTGACAGGTATATGTCGAACTGCTCAAATATGGGAACCAAATGATAAAGATCATAATGCTAATGCTATTAGTTGGTATAATACTTCTTGTTTAGCCAGAACAGGTGCAGATTTAACAGAAACAACTTCATATGATGGAGCTTGTCAACCATTTGTTGATGGAACTGCTTACCCTACATATGCAGTAAAAGACGAAATTTCTTCGGCTGATCATGTTGATATTTATGATGGAACTGCATATAATACTTATGATCACGGGTGGCTTGAAGGTGCGGAATTATTATACGCTTATCCATATTTCACTGATACGATGAAATTATTAACAGGAACTGATCGTCCACAATTTATGACTTTAGCGCCAAATAGTATTACTAAAGTTAGAATTTATGTTTATATTGAAGGTCAAGATATTGATAACTATGAATTTTCGATGATTGGTAAACAAATTGCTGTTAATTTTGGATTTACTAAACAAAGATTTATTGAGACTGATATTAGTTATATTGGTCCAGATATAAATGAAGGAGCCGGTCCTGAATAATATTTTAAAAATTAATGTTTTAAATTAAAATATGTAACTAATAAAAAATCTATAAGGTAACTTTTAAAGGCTCTTTGTCAAATAGTGTGGGTGAATAAAAATTCACATTGATACAAGAGTTTACAAACAAGTGAAAAACGAAAGTTTTTTACTTGTTTTTTCTTTTGTTAAGTTTTCAAAGATATTAA
>SKGN01000011.1 GCA_007117415.1 Bacilli bacterium
CAATTACCGGATAACTTTTACTTTCAACGGTTGTATCATAATATTTTATCGTTTCTTTATTAGTTTGCATTTGATATATAATACTATCTTTAGGTAAAAACATAGATGTAATATTTACAACTGCATTCAAATATCCTCCTGAATTATTTCTTACATCAATAATTAATGAATCAATTTCTTTAGATTCTAATTCCGTAATAGCATTTTGAAATTGATTATAAGTATTATCAGCAAAAAGAGAAATATTAACATAACCTATCTTTTTATTGTTCTTTTCAAACACTTCACTTGAAACTGATTCTAAAATTATTCGCTGTTTATTAATAGTGACAGTTAACAATTTGCCAGCCCTATCTAAGGTAACGTCAACTTGTTCCGATTGTCCCTCTTTTATATATTTAGCAACATCAGCGCTAGTCATATCTTCGGTTTCGTTGTCGTCTAAAGCTTTAATAATATCGCCACTTAAAACACCCGCTAATTTAGCTGGAGAGCTATCAAAAACATTTATTATAATAATATTACCATCATTATCAGTGATTAATTCAACTCCAATACCATAGTACTCACCTTTCATACGTTCATTAAAATCTTTTCGTTCTCCTAAATCAAAATAATGAGTATATGGATCTCCTAGGTGTTTAAGCATTCCATTTATAGCCGCTTCAATCAACTCTTCCTTCTCAACTGTTTCAAAATAATTATTAAGAATTGATTCATATACATTTGATACTTGTTCTAAATCACGATTTACTCTTCCTTTATCGTCAGTATTTCTTACATACGTCATATATGGATACGCTATAACGGTTCCGCTTATAATTCCAATTGAAACCGCTATTATCATAATAATTATAACTTGATATAACTTAAAACCTGTTTCTTGGTTTTCTTGTTTAATCTTTTTCCTTTTTTTCTTATCAAAATATTTTCCAAAATATTTTTTAATTTTATTTAAGTCCATTAGACACCTCGCATTCTTTTATTGTTACAATATAACATATTATTATAAATTATTCTATAGGAAGAGCCAAAATAGAAGAATTTTTATCAATCCCAGAACCTTGATAATATAAAGGTATTTTTCCTTTAATTACTTTTAACGCTACCGGGACATCAGTTCTTATTATTATTCTTTTTGACATAAAAGGCAGGTTAACCTGCTCCGTAACTTCAATATTAACATAAACTTCTACTAAGGCATTATTAATTCCATACTGATTAATCTTAGTGTTAATATTACTAACTACACTACCAATCAAATTAAGTCTAACTGGTATTCTAGGACCAACATTTGATAAAAAAGCATTACCAGTTACTGCCAATAGAGGAACTTCATAAACTATTCCTTTTCTTAATTTCTTTTTATCATATTCAACTAAAATATCTTCTGGCATTTCAATTAAATCTATATTACCTTGTTCAATAGCTTTTAAGTGCATTTGAACAAGGTTGGTAGTAGTACTTAAAACTTTATTAACTATAGATGGATTAAAATCAATTGTTTGAATTTCTCCATCATTATTTTTAATGGTAATAAATAATTTGTCCATCTCAATTTCATTGGCTAATTGTTTAGTAATAGCCCGGTTTATAATTAAATTGGCTAACTTAGTTATCTCGATTTCGGCAAAATTAAATAAAATAGGTGAGATTTTATAGTTCACGTAATGAAGAGTTAAATAAATAGATATTATTAATGTTAATATAATAACAATTATTATATTTATTTTTTTGATTTTCGTTCTTCTTTTTAATCTTATTCTCCCCATCGTCTTCACCTATTAATATATATGATGATAATTTCTCAATATATTTAAATTATCATCATATATTATAGGTATTCAAAATAACCATTATAATTAAGCTTATTATAGCGATAATTAAGATTGCAATTAAGATCTTAATAAGTTTGTTATTAACTTTTACTTCACCTTGAAGATTCTGAAAACCTTCAAAGTCTTCTTTGGTAAAAGCGTGAGCGTCAGTATAAAAAGTATTGCTTCTATTATCTTCTATAGGTTCTTCAATCTTTTTTATCTTCAACGCTGATGTCTTAATAGGGTCAGTTAAAACAGTATTTTGGGTTGACTTTAATGATTCAAATAAATCAGCCGTTTTCTCAACATCTATTTTCTCTTTTTCACTCATTATTTTGTCTAAATCAGTTAAACTAGAATCTTTAGTAAAAAAATCTTTAACCATCTCTTCTTTTTCTATTTCATTATTTTTATTTAAATCTAATTTTGATAATATATTATATTGAGTATTTCTTAGTTTTTTTCTTTGCTCAACCTCGTCTAAATCCCCTCTTTTTTGGCGGGCACTCTCTAATATATTGTTAATATCATATATTTTATTATCTATATCTTCATATATATCATAATCTTCATCTGATTTTTCGTCATCTAAAAGATAATTATATTTTTTCGTTCTTTTATAATCTTTACTATCATCAAGTAATTCTTTGATTTTTGATATATCTATTTCACTTATATTATCTAACAAATCAGTCGCTATTGATGAATCCTCTTCAATAATAATTTCTTCACCAGAAAGATTTTGATATAATTCATCATTTTTATTAGTTCTTTTCAAGTCGTCATTATTATAGTTATATTTTTCAAATCTTGTTTTCATAATAATCACTCCATCTAATAAAATAATAACATACTATTTACATTTTTTAAACACTATGTTCTTGCATTTTACGCTTTTTGATATTATAATTATTGTTAATAAAGGAGGATATATGAAAGTAGATGTTAATAAAGAGTTATGTATAGGATGCGGCATTTGCGTCAACATATGCGAAGATGTATTTCAAATGGATGACGAGGGCCTTGCTTTTGTCAAAGATGACCGAGAAGAAACAAAAGAAGAAAATATTAGTAGCGTAAAGGAAGCAATAGAAAGTTGTCCAACCAATGCTATAATACAAATATAAAAAGGACTAATCAGTCCTTTTTTTGAGCCAAAAGATATATTTTTTTGATTTCATGAGGAGTTATTCTCCTATATTCACCAACATTTACCCCCTTTAAAGTTAAAAACCCAATTACTTCTCGTTTTAACTTTAATACTTTATAACCAACCTTATCAAACATCTTCTTTACTTGATGATTTTTACCTTCATGAATTATTATCTCCACAATAGATGTTTTCGTTTTTAAATCCTTTTTCCTTAATTTTACTTTTGAAGGATAACATATTTGATTATCTATTCTTATTCCTGACTTTAATTTTTTTATTGCTAATCCATCAATTATTCCCTCTAATTTAACTATATAAGTCTTTTCTATTTCATTCTTAGGATGCATTATTAAATTAGCAAAATCACCATCATTAGTAATTATTAAAATCCCTGATGCATCATAATCTAGTCTACCAACTGGATATAATCTCGTATTATTATTAAAGTAATCAATAACCGTTTTTCTTCCCTTATCATCAGAAGTAGAACAAATAACACCACGTGGTTTATAAAATAAATAATATTCCTTACCTTGTTGTTCTAATTTAGTTCCGTTAATAGTTACTGTATCATTCTTACTAACTTTTGTCCCCAATTTAGTTACTACTTCACCATTAACTTTTACTTTACCACTAACTATTAATTCTTCAGCTTTTCTTCTAGAAGTAAAACCAGATTCGGCTATAACTTTTTGTAGTCTATCCATTTACATCACCAATTATATTATATACTAAATAACAATAATAATCTATGTTATATTTAACATATGGAGCCTAAACACTGTAATTAACTCTATTTATTTTTAATTCATCATTGTTAAAATCAAGGTTTTCTCTTATTCCTCTTTGGTCAAGTTTTTGAATACTTTGTGCAAAAACTTTTTATAATTCGACACTTTTTGAAGGTAAATAAATTCCAACCAAATTTAATAGGTCTACAATATTACATGCGGAGCGAACCAATACATTTTAACAAAGACTCTCTTTTTTATTTTACCCTTCATTTTTTTAGTGTTTTTGTCTTGTATTTTTTAATTTAAAATAACAATTAACATATATAAAATAGTTCCAAAAATCAGCATTAAGCATATTAATTATCTTTTCCTTTAAATTATAAGTATTCGAGTGCGATAAAATACCAAAATATGAATTTAATCTCGCCCGAATTTTTTGTTTTTCTTTCTTCAATAACTTCTTTTTTAATAAACATATTTTTATCTCCTTGATTAACAAATACAAGTTGTTTTTAATTCTTGGAGTTATATATTTACGCCATGGTTTTATATATACACCTAAAAATTCTACGCCATATTCAGCTTTTTGTAAGTATATTTTTTTCGGGTGTAAATCTAAATCTAACTTCTCTTTTAAATACCTTCTTATTTTAGGAATAACTTCTATTAACTCAATTTTATCACTAGATAACAACACAAAGTCATCTACATAACGACCATAATATTTTATGCCTAATTCACTTTTTATAAAATGATCAAAATTATTTAAATAAAAGTTAGCAAAAACTTGATTAGTATAATTACCAATTGGCATTCCACAATTTTCTTTAGCATAAAAAAGACTCTTTGGTTTAGGTAACCCTTTCCACCTATCACTAGAGGCCTTTTTCAAGCAATCTTTTGTTGCGTCATTCAGTATCACTTTTTGACATAACCATTGCAACTTATCCTTATCAAAATAAAAATATTTTTTGTTAATAAAACTTTCTATTTTTTTCAGTAGTAATGTTTTATTAATACTCATAAAGTAACCCTTAATATCCAACTTTAAAACATAACATTCATCTTTATCATTATTACTGCATTTTCTAATAAACCTTTCTATTCTGTTTATTCCAAAATGAGTACCTTTTCCTACTCTGCAACTATAAGTATCATAAATAAATTCTTTTTCGAATAATAATTCCAATTTCATAACAATTAAATGGTGAACAATTCGATCACGAAAAGATGATGCGAATATTTCTCTTTTAACAGGTTTATCGACTATAAACACAAATAAAGGAGATATAGCATAATCTCCTCTTTTTATTTCTTCCCATAATTTAATTAAATGAACCTCATATTCAAGGTCAAATTCCAAACAATCTACTTTATTTCTTTTATTCTTTCGGCATTGATAATAAGCGCGAAAAACATCTTCTAAAGTAATATCTGTTGGTTCTTCTATTAAAATTAAATCATCCATCCAAAACTCCAATCATAAAAAGATGCTAAGTCCCAAGACGCAACGAACCGAGTTCCCGTGAGCTTGCGAATTCGTGTTGCGGTTAACATCGGAATTTCCTGAATTCAGGTTGCGTCTCCAAGCATTAGAGCCATCAGGCGAGGAACTCCACCAGTTACCATTCGAACCTACATTGTTGAGGGAACCACTGGTGTTGCGGTTACCAGCAGGTAACAAAAGAGCATGCCACACCTACTCGCTAAAAGTGACTACTTACTCATCTTATATTCGCTCGAATATAGACATTATAGTCCCGCATAAATGCGGAGAGCCACCGGACTTAACTGGCGCACTCCTAAATAGCATTACCACTTAGAACTCCGGCCACTTATTTTTTTAAAACGTTCTCCCAACCTATCAGTTGACGCCTAACGTTTTCAATATCAACATTAACTTTAATATGTTCCTTCATATTAATTTCATGTAAATCATGCAACAACCTAAATAACAATCTTATTACTTCAATGTTTTCTAAAGCATTTTCTACCTTCTCGATTTTAATACTATTATTCTTTATTTTATTAGCGCGATATACATTCATGAGTAAGTCCATAATTTCATTTTTTAATTTCTCACCAATAGTATATTTATATTCTCTGGTTAAATTTTTCATCAATTTAAAACTATAAAGTAACAACTCATAACTTACCTTATATACTGGTAATTCCACTTCTTTTAGCTTTTTATTCATTTAACAACATTTCTTTGTATTTTTTTATTTTTAAAAGTGCTTCATCTTTAGTTAAATCTTCCGTTTTTACTATATCACCAATAATATAATCAGCAGCACCTATTATAATTTCATAATCATATTCTAATAATTTAACAAACTTCAAATATTTATCAAGTTCACTTACCGGAAAACCACACTTATTAGATAATGATGAAAATTTAGTTAATTTTAAGCCTAATTCCTTACTCATTATCTTAGCATCCTCTCCTAGGAATAAATAAAAACTACCATTTTTAAATAAATATACTTTGCTCGCATTTTCATGTTTTTTCTCTAAATATTTATTATATAACTTACTCATTTTATTCCTCAATTCTATTAATACCTTTTATTTCATTTTTTTCGGTCCAAGAAAGGGCCTGGCCCCTTTCTTGGACTACTTTACTCTTTGTTTATTTCCACTTTCGTTTTTATGTGCTCA
>SKGN01000061.1 GCA_007117415.1 Bacilli bacterium
CTAATCTGGCTCCTCTTTTAATTTTTTTATTAGAGCCCACCATTAAAAAAAACATATCCTTTACTCCTCTATGTTTCAGTTCCTCAAATCTATTCATCCAATAATGATTATTATTTTCATCTTCAACATAGAGTCCCAATACCCTTTTCTTACCCATAACATTTATTCCAACCATTGTATATAAATCTTTCTTTTTTATTGAATATTTCTCTCTCATATAAATTTCTTCTTTCGATACATACACAAATACATAACAAGGATCTAATTCTTTCATTTGCCAATCTTTTACTGTTTTTTTTATGCTTTCTTCCATTTTAAATCACTATACCAAAATAACTGTATAAATTTTTTCAATTTACACAGTTATTAGAGAACGGTCTTTTTTTCACTGTTATATACTACTAAATTATATATTTTTATATCATTAGAATAAGCCTTGCCATCAACAATCTTTTTTATTCTCTTTTGTGGATTGTTTATATCCCATTCAATTATAGTCATAGGTTGGTCTTTTTTGTTTGTAATTAAATTATATTTTATAATAGGACCTTCGTTAGCCATCACTTTATTTAATATTGGTATAACTTCTTCTAATATTAATGCTTCTTTATTAAAAATAAACATTAATAGATATTTATTCTTTTTAAATTTAATTTTAAAACTTTCTCCATTAAAAGTTCCTTCTATATTACCTATTAGGGTGCTTAATATATCTAGTTTAATATGCCCTTTTATTTTTCTTAACAATAGATATTCTAGTTCAAAAAGAGATGATACTAATGTTTCTTTCATTTAAAAACCGCTCCTCAATTATATTATATTAAAAACACTCTTCATTTTTAATATAATATTTATCACTAGTAATAACCCCTATTAAATTTTTATAATTAAACCTGTTTTTTGTTTAGTTGAAAATTATCCTAGATACTTTCTTAATATAGTTAAAATTCTATTTAATTCATTATCTAATTCTCTATAATTATTGTTAATATACTCTATATTTTTGTTTTTGCTCTCTATTTCATGATTATATGAAATATCAATTAATTTAGTGAAACCAAAATATTTAGCATCTGTTTTAAAAGAATGAGCCAAGATAGCATAATTTTCCATATCATTCGCTTCGCGGTAGGCATTAAGTTTAATAATCTTTTTTTGTGCTTCCGATAAAAAATCCTTTAGCATTTCATTATAAGTTTCGATATCACCCAATAACTCTATTCCCTTTTCAACGTCAATACCATTAGAGGCTAATAAATCTAGGTTTATAGTAGTGGGACTATTTGCTGTTATATTTGTATTTTTTAACTTTAAAAATTTTACTAGAATGGTATTTAATTCCTTTTTTTCAATAGGCTTAGGAATAAATTCATCAAATCCATCTTTTAAATATTTTTCTTTCATTCCAATAGTAGCGTTAGCTGTTAAAGCTATAACAGGGGTATTAAACCTCTTTATTTTTTTTAGTTTGTTTAAAGTTTCTACACCGCTCATGTTAGGCATCATATCATCTAATAAGATTAGATCATATTGTTCACCACTATTTATTTTATCTAAACACTCTTGTCCACTAAAAACTTCATCAGTTTGTAATCCATAATTAGCTAATAACTTTGAGGCCACTTTTAAATTAATTTTATTATCATCTACTAATAACACTCTTTTATCAGCAACATTTAAAGCGGATAAATCAAGATGAATCGTGTTTTCTAAATTATTAGTTATAGTATCATTTATTGCTTTTTGATTGATGGTTACCGTAACACATGACCTTATACCTGTTTCATCGGTAACTATTATACTACCTTTCATCAATTCCACTAATCTTCTTGTCATAGCAAGATTAATATTAGTTTCTTCCATTGACTGAAATTTATCAGTATTCAAGTGACTATATTTTTTAAACATACTATCAATTTCATCATTTGGAAAAATTACTCCTGTATTTTCAATCACTATTGTTAAACGATACATTTCATCATTTTTTATAGCGTCAATCTTAAAATCAATGTAACCTTTTTCAGTACAATTAACGGCATTAGTTAATACATTTATAATTACTTTTTTTAATCGATTATAATCGCCATATAAAAATTTAGGTAGATTATCATTAAAGTCAGTTCTAAATTCTAATTGTTTATTACCAATACGATCCTTTGTAATAGTTACTACTTCATCTAATAGTTTACCTACTTCATATTTATCATTAATAATTTCTAATTGATTTAAACTCATTTTAGATATATCGACAATATTATTAATAAGTTCTAACAAATTATTAGAAGCTTTTTTTATGTTCTGAACATCTTCCATTATATCATCTGAAAGATCATGTTCTTCAATACATTGACTGTATCCAACAATAGCATTAAGAGGTGTTCTAATTTGGTGAGACATCTCTGATAAAAATTCCGCTTTATTAAAATTAGCCTTATCCACTTGTTCTTTAGCAATTTCTAATTCATTTATTAATTCGATATTAACATTCTCAAAAGTAAGATATATAAATATAATAATTGAGGATATAAAAACCGTTGTTATTAATAAATCGGGATTAACAGATTGTATATAAATAACCAGCGGAAATAATAATATAAAAATAATAATCGGCATATATTTTTTCTTTTTTATATTTTGAAAGTTAATCAATATATAAAGGAACCAACTAAATATAGATATCCCAATAACTAAATATAAAAAATAAAAGTTTATTTCATATATTTCAAAAACAAAATTGATAATAATTGATAATAAATATACTCCTCCAATTAAATAAACCCATTTTGGAGTTTTATTAGTAAATTTTTTGGTACTAGGCAGAAAAACATACAAAGTAGTTAAACAAATAATTGTTAGTAAAAAGACAGAATATAAGTATGAAATAACAACCATACTCATATCAGGATTAATTACCTTATTACTAATATAAAGCTTGATAAAGTCTATGAAAATACCCAAGAAAACAGCGGTTAACATATATTTATAGACTTTAATTTCTAAAGTTTGTTTTCTTTTACTATTAAAATATAAAAAAGTTACGACTACTAAATAAAATAAACTTCCAATTAACAAATAAAAACTTGCATACATTATTTCACTCCTACCTTACTTTAATATAACTTCATTATACCATATATTTTAAAAAATGAAGTTATAATTTTTATCCTTTATATAAAAAAAAGGATAAAATTATCCTCTATATTTTTTGATTAAATCTATTATTTTTTTAGCCTCTATATTTAAATCGCTAATTTTTTGATTGATAAATTCAATATTACCACTCTTGCTTTCTAGCTCATGTTGATACGCAATATCCGCTAAATTTGTAAAACCAAAATATTTAGCATCACTTTTCAAAGAATGCGCTAATATAGCATAATTAATCATATCCCTTTGTTGTTGAAAATGGTTAATTTGCACAAGTTTTTCATCCGATTCTAATAAAAAATCATCTAACATTTCATTATAGGTATCTACATCACCTAGTAATTCTATTCCTTTTTCGACATCTACTCCATTTTCGATTAATAATTCCATTTTGTTCATAAAATATCTCCTCCTAAATATATAATAAACACTTTACTGCAAATATTTTACAACTATTTTATTTAATTCTTTTCGCTCAATAGGTTTTGGGATATAATCATCAAAACCATCATTGAGATATTTTTCTTTCATGCCCGCTATGGCGTTAGCGGTTAAGGCTACAACAGGCGTTTTAAAACCATTTATTTCTTTTAATTTTTTTAGAGTCTCTACCCCACTCATTTTGGGCATCATATCATCTAATAATATTAAATCATATTTTTCGCCCGCCATTATTTTATCTAAACATCGCTGTCCGCTTTCGACCTCATCAATATTAACCGCATAATTAGTTAATAATCTGGTTGCCACCTTTAAATTTATTTTATTATCATCTACAACTAATACTTTTTTATTGTTAAATTGAAGATCCCTTAAATCAAGGCTCATAGTTTCTTCCAAGCTGACATGAACCGGATTATCAACTAGTTTTTGATCAATCGCCACTGTAAATTTAGACCCTATACCATAATCACTTTGAACTACTATTTTACCATTCATTAAATCAACTAATTTTTTAGTTATGGCAAGTCCTAAACCCGTTCCTTCAACTGAATTATATTTTTCAACACCCATTCTTTCAAACTTGGTAAATAATTTATCTATTTTATCACTAGGAATTCCAATACCACTATCTTCAATTGTAACTATAAGACGACAAACATTGTTTTGTTTAACCATGTTTACATTAAATTCAACAAACCCATCATCTGTATACTTTATGGCATTTGTTAGGAGATTAATTATTATTTGTTTCAATCTAGAATGATCACCATATAAAACATGGGGAATACTCTTATCAATAATCACTCTAAAATCTAGTGGTTTATCACCCAGTCTTCCTCTAGCTAGAGTAACAACTTCATCTAATAAGGTGTGAATATTATACTCATTATTAATAATTTCTAATTTATCAGCTTCAATTTTAGAAATATCTAATATACCATTAACTAATTCTAATAGGTTATTTGAGGCCATTTTTATATATTTTATATCTTGCTTAATATTGTCTGGAACATCCTCTTCTCCGATAGATTGACTAAATCCTACGATTGCGTTAAGGGGAGTTCTAATTTCATGTGACATACTTGATAAAAAATCTGTTTTAGCTAGATTAGCCTTTTCAGCTTGATCTCTTGCTATGTTAAGTTCATTAATCATTTTAACATCAGGATTTTCAATAGTAAAAAACATTACTAAATTAATGTATGTGATTATAGATGTAACTAATAATAGACCCGGATTAATTTCTCGTATAATAATAGCAATTATCATTAATATCACTAAAGTAACGACAGGCATATATTTTTGATTTAAAACATTTTTAATATTAACAATAATTGACGCAGTAATAACAATAATATAAAAAATAGTTGCTATTATTAAAGTATTTATACTAGGACCATAAGAATACATTACATTATCTTGATTAAAAACATATAAAGGAGAAATAAATATAATAAGTATAACAATTATATTGCTAAAAAAAAGCGTAAATGTTATCCATTTGAATAAATTGATTTTTTTTATCTTGTTTCTTATAGAAATATACATAATATAAATAGAAAATAAAAACACCCACATTAAAAGTACTGAAGAATAAATTTTATTCAAAATTAATATCTCATCACTGTACTCAAAAAAGTACCCGTGAGAAATTATAAAAAAATCAAGAATAAGAACCATTAAATTTCCTATCAACAAAAATGAATATATTTTTGTTTCAAAATTATTTACTCTTCTCTTTGAAAAATAAACTATAAATATTAATAATACGATAAAAAGGCTTGCAATTTGAAAATATAAGTTACTCATGATTACATCACCATCTTTGTTTAATTATAACTTAATTTTTTTCGATTTACAAGCCTTTTATTTAGTTGTTTTTATACTATTTATTTTTCCCAACACCTTTTCTTTAGGTGTACAAGGAAATATTGACAAATAATTATTTTGATAATATTTTTCTACTTTTTCTAACACACAATTTAATGATTGATTATTTCCTCTCAATAGATTGATATGCTTTTCTATAACTTTTTCTATTATTTTTGATATTGCCTTGTCGCATCCTTTAGAAATAGTACTTTCTCTTTCAACAGATAAACTATATTGTTTTAGTTCTTCAATCAAAGAAATAGCTAATTTTTGAGGAACATAATTATTAATCATTGCTTCTGTAATATTATTCCAAAGATCAATATATTCAGGTTGACTATAATGAACATCAAATTCCTTTTGCCCCTCTAAATAATAAAAAGCATTCCTAAATGTTCCCTTTAAATATATTGCATTCGGAACTTGTTTTATTATTTCTTTTATATTTTTATCTAAAAAACTAATTATTCCTGAACCCATTATATTAGGTAAACCACATATATAAATTTGGGTGCTAGGATTATCTAGATACATTTGAGTAAGAACTAATTTAGCATCCTCAATATCCTTTTTAAAAGTAGTAAAAATTTTTAATTTATCTGATACAGATCCTTTTCTCATAGCGTTAGTAAAAGCACCAGTTAACCCATTATAAATGATAA
>SKGN01000025.1 GCA_007117415.1 Bacilli bacterium
AATAAAACACCTTTTTATGCAGAAGCAGGTGGTCAAGTTTCTGATTATGGTATTATTAAAGGTGAAAATTTTGAAGCCAAAGTAACGGAGGTCATTAAAGGACCAAATAAGCAACATATTCATTTTGTACAGATAACTAAAGGTCTAATAAAAAGCAATGACAAAGTAGAAGCGTATGTTGATGAGAGTAGAAGATTAGGCATTAGCAAAAATCATACAGCTACGCATTTATTGCAATATGTATTAAAACAAAAGTTAAGTGATAAAATATCTCAATCTGGTTCTAAAGTAGATGAAAAGTCATTACGTTTTGATTTTATTTATGCTAGTAATATTAGTGATGAAGATATTATTTTCATTGAAAATAAGGTAAATGAATTAATCGATACCAACGAAGTTATAAGTATAAGAGAGATGAGATTAGAAGAGGCAATAAAAACAGGTGCAACAGCGCTATTTGAAGAAAAATACGAGGATATAGTTAGAACGGTTAAAATTGGTAATTCATTTGAATTATGCGGGGGAACTCACGTTCAATCTTTGTCACAGATTAAAAAATTTGCTATTAAAGGAATTGAGTCTAAAGGAATGAATATCTATAGAATTGAAGCCTCGACAGATAATAATATTGGCGAGGAATTGCTTAAAGTTATCCAACCCTATATTAACGAAACAAAAAAATTATTAAATAAAGCTACTAACATAATAAAAAAAGCCAGTACTGAAAATATAAATTTAGAATTCAATTATGAAACAAATTATTTGAATCCTTTCACCTACAAAGATATAGTTTTTGTTCGTAATGAAGTTGAACGAATCAAGAACGAGGTTAAAAGTTTAGAAAAAGAATATAGCGAATTAAAACAAAAACAACTGCTTTCTAATATAAGTTATTTTGATAAGTTTATAAAACGTTCCAACACCAGCGATTATATAATTTTAAAGTTAAAAGAGTATGATATTCAAACTTTAAAACAATTGGTAGATAAATTAGTTGATAAATTAGATAATTCTTTTGTTTTTATAGCTAACATTAACAATAATAGTGTAAATTTCATATCTAAATGTAATAAAAGTATTATCAATAAAGTTAATTGCGGGGAATTTATAAAGTATGCTTCTAATATAGTTGGTGGTAATGGTGGCGGATCTAATTTTTTCGGTCAGGGCGGTGGCGTTGATGCTTCAAAAACCGATCAAATATTAAAGGAAATTGAAGAAAAAATTATCAAATCATTATAGATTTTTGTTCATTTAGTCGAAACAAAAAAAAGAAAATATCGAAAAAAGATATATAAAGAAGAATTATAAAGCAAAAAAAGTAAAAAAATGAGTTTACTAATGACAGTGAAAAAGTTTCATGTTTAATATTTATTAAAATTAAAATTAAATTACCATTTATTCTTTATATCACCTTGCAATTAACTGACTTTAATGATAGAATTAAAATATAATCATTATAGTGAGGTGGTTATATGGAATCTAATACAACAAGTCTTTTTGATCAGGTTGAAATAGATGCGGTTTTAATTGAAAACACATTAAAAGATGTTTGTGAGGCTTTAGAAGAAAGGCAGTATAATTCTATTAATCAAATAGTAGGTTATTTGGCAAGCGGTGATCCTGGCTATATATCTAATCATAGGGAAGCTAGAACTAAAATTACTAAGATTGACCGCATTAAAATTATTGATGCATTAGTTAGAAATTATATTAATAATATAAAATGAGATATTTAGGATTAGATTTAGGAAGCAAAACATTAGGTGTTTCAATAAGTGACCGTAATGCTCTAATAGCTAATGGTTATAAAACTATTCAGTATAAGAGTGAAGACTATGATATATTAATAGAAGAATTAAAAAAAATCCTTGATAACGAATCAATTAGTTTAATTGTTTTAGGGTTTCCTAAAAATATGAATAATAGTTTAGGTGAAAGAGCCAACAAAACAATTCAATTTAAAGATAAAATAGAATCAAATTTAAATATTAAGGTTATATTAGAAGATGAAAGATGGACAACAATGCAAGCTGAAAGAATGCTAATAGAAGCTGATTTATCAAGAAAAAAGCGTAAAAAACAAATAGATAAATTAGCAGCAACTATTATCTTGCAAAGTTATTTAGATAAAAATAGAAAGGGAGAAAAAAATGAATAAGGAAAATGTTTTTAAAATTGTAGATGATGAAGGAAAAGAGATCGAATGTGAGGTGTTATTTACCTTTGAATCTGACGAAACAGGAAAAAACTATATGATTTATACTGATAATACGACAGATGATGAAGGAAACACCAAAGTATATGCTTCTATTTTTGATCCAGAAAAAGAAACGACAACTTTAGAACCAATTGAAACCGAAAAAGAATGGAAAATAATTGAAAATATTTTAGAATCTTTACAAGAAAAAGAAGAAAAAAGCGAGCAATAAGCTCGTTTTGGATTATTATAAATTATTATTTTAATAATAATTTTATGTGCTAATCTTTTAGCGGTGCAGTATAAGGCTTAAATATATTAGTGCTGTTTTTATTTTCTTAAATTCAAAGAATCAATAAGGAGAATGATTATTATTAATACTGAAATAAAAAGGTTGGAAAAATACGCTGAAGAAAATAATGTTCCAATTATTAATAAAGAAGGTTTAAAATTTATAATTAATTATATTAAGAAAAATAATGTTAAAAACATTTTAGAGATAGGCTCTGCTATTGGGTATTCATCTATTAATATGGCTTTAGTTAATAATAAGGTTGAAGTAACCACCATAGAAAAGGATGAAACAAGATATCTAGAAGCGTTGAAAAATATAAAAAAATTTAATCTTGATAAAAGGATTAATCTTGTTTTAGGAGATGCTTTAGATATAAACATCGAGACTAAATATGATTTAATTTTTATTGATGCTGCTAAAGGAAAATATATTGATTTTTTCCATAAATATGCTAATAATCTAAAAGATAATGGAGTCATTATCACTGATAATATATATTTTCATGGACTAGTTGAACAAAAAGAAAAAATAGAGAAGAAAAATTTAAAACAATTGGTTGATAAAATAAAAGAATATATTTCTTTTCTAAAAAACAATAATGATTTTGAAACTAAATTTTATAAAGCAGGGGATGGGTTATCTGTTTCCAAAAGGAGATAATATATGACCAAATTGTTAGTTATACCTAGTGATATGAAGGATATTAAAGAATTAAGTGATTTAAAAATAAATGGTTTTATTGTCGGTCTTAGCCAATATAGTAATTTTGTAGATTTACAACTTACTATTCCTAAGTTAAAGATAATAACAAAAGAGCTAAAACAAAAAGAAAAAGAAATATTTGTGGTTATTAACAAAGTTATTTATAATGAAGATATTCCTTTATTAAGGGAATATCTCTTAATTTTAGATGACTTAAAAATAGATGGAATTTTATATGAAGATATAGGAATTATTAAAATATGCCAAGATTTGAATATAAAAACATCTTTAGGATGGATGAATTCTCATTTGTTGACAAACCATCAAACATGTAATTATTGGTATAATCGAGGTGTTGCTTATGGTTTTTTAGCTAATGAAATAACACTTAATGAAATGCTAGAAATAAAGCAGAATACTAATATTAAAACCATGGTTAATGTTTTTGGTTATCTTCCTGTTGCCCAATCAAGTAGGCATTTAATAACTAATTATTTGGCATTTATTAAGACGAAAAATAGTAAAAAAATATATAATATTTTTGAAGCAGAAAAAAACACTTTTTTCCCCATATATGAAGATAAAAAAGGAACATATATTTTAAGCTCACATATATTGAATGCAATAGATGTAATGCCAAAGTTGATTAAAAACAAGGTAGATTATGTTTGTTTAAATAGCGTAATGATTAAGAAAGATAATTTTATTAAAATATGTGAATGTTTTATAGAGTCTTTTAATAATATTAATAAACCCTTAATTATAAAAAAATTAGAAGCTAAGGTTAATGAATGGAGCGATAATAAAACTAATAAAGGTTTTTTATATAACGAAACGATATATAGGGTGAAGACAAATGAATAAAGTAAGAAAAAAACCAGAGTTGTTAGCCCCAGCAGGAAATTTAGAAAAATTAAAGTGGGCTATAAAATATGGCGCTGATGCTGTTTATATTGGTGGTAAGAATTATAGTTTAAGAGCTAATAATGATAACTTTAATATCGATGAAATAAGGGAAGCTTGTGAATTTGCGCATAAAAACAAGGTGAAAGTTTATGTGACGCTTAATATTATTTTTCATAATCATGACATTGAAGGATTGGAACAATATTTAATTAATTTAGAAAAATGTAAGGTTGATGCTATCATTATATCTGATCCATTTGTTATAGATCTAGCTAAAAAGGTTGCCCCTAATCTTGATATTTTTTTAAGTACTCAGCAATCGACTATTAATTATGAGGCTGTTAATTATTGGAAAAGCGAAGGAATAAAACGCATTATTTTAGCAAGAGAGGCTTCCGGAAGAGAAATACAAGAAATAATAACTAAAACGGGTGCAGATATTGAAGTTTTTATTCATGGTGCTATGTGTGTTAATTACAGTGGCAAATGTTTGTTATCGAATTATTTAACAAGGCGAGATTCAAATCGTGGTGGTTGTAGTCAAATATGCAGGTGGCCATTTGTTCTTTATGATCAAGAAAGAGCAAATTTAAAATACGAACAGGATTTTGCCATGGCTACTAAAGATTTATCTTTGCTTAAATATATACCTGACTTAATTGATATGGGGGTAGTTTCTTTTAAGATTGAAGGAAGAATGCGTTCAATCTACTATATAGCGACCATTGTAGGGATATATAGAAAGGTTATTGATGAATATTATAACGATCCAAAATCATATAAGTATAGCGTTCATGATGAGATAGAATTGTGTCGTTGTGCTAATCGAGAAGCTCGGCCACAATATTTTGATAAAAAACCTGGAGTAGATGAACAATATTTTATAGGTAGAGAAGAACCGTCCAATCAAGATTTTTTAGGAATAGTATTGGATTACGATATTAACAGTAAAGAGGTTATAATAGAACAACGTAATTATTTTAAAATAGGTGATGAAGTAGAAATATTTAGTCCTCTACATAAAAAAACAAAATTTATAATTAAATCTATAAAAGATGAATATGGAAAACCAATTGAAGTTGTTAGACATCCACGGCAAATTGTTAGAATCCCTTTAATGATAAAGGTTTATAAATATGATTTAATGAGGACAAAAATAACATTTGACAAGATTGAAAATATATAGTATTCTTTTATAAAATGACTGAGAGGTGATAATGTGTCACATAATAAAACAAAAGAAGTTTACATGACTGAGGAAGGTCTTAATAAGATAAAAGAAGAATTAAAGTTTCTAAAAACAGAAAAGAGACCTGAGGTTATTAATGCCATCAAAGAAGCTAGAGCATTAGGAGATTTATCAGAAAATGCTGATTATCACTCTGCTAGAGAAGAGCAAGCTATTTTAGAATTAAAAATTCAAGAATTAGAAGAAGTGGTTGAAAATGCTGTTATAATAAAAGGTGGGAAAACCAATCAAGTAAAAATAGGAGCGACAGTCACTATTCAATATGATACTGATAACGAAATTGAAGAATATACTATTGTAGGTATTCATGAGGCTAATCCGCTTCAAAACAAAATTTCAAACGAGTCGCCGATAGCAAAAGCATTATTAGGATGTAAAAAGGGAGATGACGTAACTGTCAATAGTCCCAATGGAACTTATAAAGTTAAGATTTTAGAAATAAAATAAATTTTTCTATATTTTTACAAATATAAAAATACCACTCATATCATGAGCGGTATTTTTTTAATTACATAGAAATCCATCATCTTCTAATAGTTTTTTCATACCTTCATATGTTATATCTTTATCTATTTCATCGTCTGAATCA
>SKGN01000035.1 GCA_007117415.1 Bacilli bacterium
AAACTCGGCGGTTTATTGTCCCAAGACGCAACGAACCGAGTACCCGAGAGCTTGCGAAAACGTGAGGCGGCCAACATCGGAATTTCCTGAAATCAGGCCGCGGCTCCAAGCACTAGAGCCATCAGGCGAGGAACTCCACCAGTAACCGCTCGAACCTACAAAATCGAGGGAACCACTGGTGAGGCGGTCACCAGCAGGTTTAGCGTTGAACCCAACCGTATTTGTTCCATTCCAACTTGGATCGGTTGACTTTAACTGCTGTCCTTCATCGGTTCCTCTCCAACCAGCTGTGGTGGTATCTTTTGGAAACTTTGTATTACAATCTCCATTACCTGCTTCATTACATACATATCTTTCTAAATCAGTCCATTCATCATGGCTTGGTATATACCATCCTTCTGGACACAATCCTTGACTTTCTGGTGTGTCTTCTCCATTCATTGCGGCTCCCCATTGATATAATACTTCATCCTGATCCCAACCACTTCCTCCATTTATTAAGCAAGCATCGAAAGGAGCGGTATCGTTCCAGGTATTTGATAAACATCCATTCCCTGTATGCCTTAAATTTTCTGCCATCCAACATTGATCTCCCATTTCAACAGTTGCGTACTCCTCATCATCTCTAGAATCTATTAAAGTGTCACCACATGCAAATGTACCACCTGACGAAGTACCGCACTCTACATCAGCACCGGCTTCCATATCATTATAAAAGCCACATGCTGTTAATCCTGCCCACTTATTCTTACCTATTATCTCTATATAAGGTTTCCCATCTACTATTGTTACAGTTAATGATTCATAATTATCATCACTTATATTTAATTCACTTAATATATTAGATTCATTTATTGTTGTCGGGTCATAGGTTTCATCTTCTAGCATTTTATATTCTATAGCCTTTAATATCATTTTAGCATCACTTTCAAATGCGTTCTTTGTTACATTATTTATTAAGCCAGTTATAGCGGGTATGGCTATGGCTAAAATGATAGCTAATATTACGATTACGGCTAGTAACTCTACTAAGGTGAAGGCTTGGTCTTTTTTCATCTATTCTTCCTCCTATTACTTTTATTATTATCTTTATTTTATCATTTAATTATTCTAATGTCTATACTCGCCCCCCCCGAAAAAAAGCAATTATTGACACTTTTTTACTATTCCAAAAGAAAAACAGGCTACTATTTTACCTGTTCCTCTCTAATTTATTTGTTAATCTTTGCTATTATTATTTGATACAACTCCTCATTAATATCATCTATTGATCTTATTTGATGATTTTTAACACAATTAATAATATGATAATTATAAATATCTGCTAGTTCTAAATAAGAACTCTCCGCATTTACTAAATGTTCTTTGGACCTTTCGTGTTGATCCTCTAGTTCTTCTCTATTCTTTTTCAACATTAAACTATACTCATATGGCAAATAAAGTAAAACGGTAACATCTGGTTTAGGCAATCCTAACAATTTATATTCTAATTCATCTATCCATTGATAAAAATTATATCTTTCTTGCTTGTTTATTATTTTTCCTCCTTGGTGAGACATATTGGACGATGTATAGCGATCAACAATAACATTGATACCTTTGTCTATTAAATTAGTGATTTTATTTTGGTTATAAACCCTATCTGCTGCATAATATAAGGAACTTACTTTAGGGTCCACTGTAGTGGGATCTTCTTTAAACCAGGTTTCACTAATATGGGGTTTCCCTAAATATGGACCCCCTACTATCTTACCAGTGGGGGTATCATACATCGGAAAAGAAATACATTCAACTGCTATATTATTAATCTTTAATTTTTCAACTAATTTTTCAGATTGAGTTTGTTTTCCTGAACAATCAGTTCCTTCAATAACAATAATTTTTCCTCTCATTTTATTTCTCCTTTTTCTATATATTTAATCAATAAAATTAATTAGGATTTCATTTGAAAGAAACAATTTATGTTTAGGAATAAAAAGATAATCACCTTCTTCAACTAAGTCACCACTTACTATTAAGGATTCAATATTAAATTGTTCTTTCATCTTTACTTTATATTTATTAAAAAAATGTTTTTGATTAAGACCTTCAATTTTGCGAAGCCCTAAAATCATTTCATTTTCCATTAATTCTTTATTACTTAATTGATTGGTATTAAGAATATATTTTCCTTTTATATAATCATTGAAACTTTTCGTATTTTCATATCTTTTATTGTCAATAAAAGATGATGCCCCTAAACCAAATCCATAATATTCTTCATTATTCCAATAAACTAAATTATGTTTTGATTTTTTTTCTTTTTTTGCATAGTTACTAATTTCATAGTGAACAAAACCTTTTTTTACTAAAAATTCATTTATATAATAGTACATTTCATGACTAATTTCATCTTCTACTTCACTATTATTATCGATATATAATTTAGTATTTTGCTCAATTGATAATAAATACGTAGATATATGTTCTATATCTAGTTTAGTTAATATTTCTAAATCTTTTTTTAAATCTTTAATTGTTTGGTTAGGTATTCCATAAATTAAATCAACACTAATATTATTAAATCCTATTTTTTTAGTTTCTTTAATAACTTTAATAACATCATCAGTTGAGTACTTTCTATTTAAAAAAGATAGATGTTTATCATTAAAGGTTTGTACTCCTAAACTAAGACGATTAACCTCGTGTTTTTTAAATAGGGCTAATTTTTCATTATTGATGTTTTCAACATTTATCTCAATTGTAAATTCTTCTAAATTACTTTTATCAAAAAGATTTATAATGCTAAAAAGCTTGGTTAATTCTTCTATGCTTAGAGAAGAAGGCGTTCCCCCTCCTATATAAATAGTTTTAATTTTTTCACCTTGATAAGTTTTTATTATTTCTTTTTTTAAAGTTTCTAAATAGGAAGTAACCCAATTTGAAAAATAATAGACTTTAGCAAAGTCACAATATGAGCAAATATTTTGACAAAAAGGAATATGGATATAGACTGATTTCATTCTTTCTCCTTTTCTTGTTAAAGCGATTTAGTTAATATCTTTATAACAATGTTTTTTAAGTATTTATCGGTTAATTTTGATAAATAATTTTTATCTTTCTTTAAATTATTTAAGATGTATTTAATAGCTATAGCTCTAAATTCCTTTATATTTTTTCTAACATATTGAAGAGCATCTGGATTCTGTTTAATAGCCATATCACATATATTAATTTGTTGTTCTTTTACATATTTAAGAGCCATTCCATTTTGCTTTACTGCTTCACAGCAGATTTCATCATTTTGCTGTTTAACAAATCGTAACGCTAAAGGGTTTTCTTTAACAGCCGCCAGGCAAATTTCGTTGGTTTGTTGTTTTACATATTGAAGCGATTGACCTCCTTTTTTTACCGCAATCAAACATATTTGCTCCGTTTGATTATGAACATATTGTAACGAAATTGGGGAGGTATAAACAGCTAATTTACATAAATTCTCCGTTTGTTTATTTATATATTGAAGATAATTGCCATTAGCGTTAAGGGCTAAATGGCATATTTCTTCAGTTGGGTTATCAATATATTGAATTGTGCATGGCCTATTACTAACCGCTAACCGGCACATTTCGATGGTTGGATTAGAAATATATTTTAATGATTGGGGATCTATTTTTAGCGCTTCAATACAAACATTAAAGGTTTTGTTTTTTATATATTTAAATAACTTTATATCTTTTTTGATAACATACAATGATACTTCTTCTGTTTGTAATTTTTCAGGGATTCTTTTTATATATAGAACATCTTTTTTTAATTCATATAACATTTCTTGATATATACTAGGTCCTATATTATGTTGCATTACTTATACACCTTATTCTATTGTTTGTTTTTTATTGCCGTTATTAATGTGTCAATAAACTTATCTGTATCTACACTTACCGTGTCTTCGTTTCCATACTTACGGTAACTAATTATATTATTGTCTTTTTCTCTATCCCCTACAATAATTGTATAAGGGATTTTTTGAGTTTGTGATTCTCTCATTTTGTATCCTAACTTTTCGTTTCGATCGTCTAACGCTACTCTTATATTATTATCAAGTAAAAGATTTTTTAAATCGATACAATAAACTAAATGATAGTCATTATTTACCGGAATTATATTTACTTGAACAGGAGATAACCATAGCGGGAAAGCTCCGGCGAAATGTTCAATTAATAACACCAAAAACCTTTCATAAGAACCTAAAATAGCTCTATGTACCATAACGGGATGTTCTTTAGTGTTTTCTTTGGTAACATATGTCAAATCAAATCGCTTGGCGGTAGCAAAATCTAATTGAACTGTAGGGATTTGAATTTCTCTACCCATAGCATCTTTAAATATAAAATCTAATTTAGGTCCATAAAGAGCTGCTTCTCCTTCACACCTTTTAGCCTCTAACCCTAATTCATTGGAAACCTCTTCTAACATTTTTTCGCATAAATCCCAATCCTTAGGATCGCCTATATATTTTTCGGGAGAACTATAGTCTCTAAGTGATAATGAAACCCAGTGATTACCCCACAAGCCTAAACTACTATAAAAATCTTTGATAATGTTAACCATATTAATTACTTCTTGCTTTACTTGATCAACGGTACAAAAGGAATGCCCATCTTCACACGTAATAGCGTACACTCTACTTAATCCACTTACCGCTCCTGGCATTTCGGCACGATACTGTTTTTCTGATTCCATATATCTAATTGGCAAATCACGATATGATCTAATTTTAGAAGCAAAAATTTGGGTTTGATGCGGACATTGAACTGGTTTCATAACCAGCTCGTGACCTTTTTGAGAAGTTGCGTGAAATAACTCTTCAGAAAATTTTGAAGCATGACCCGAAATTTCATATAATTTAATATTAGCTAGATGAGGAGTACTCACTTTCTCAAAACCATATTTTCGACATATTTCTTCAACTGCTCTTTGTAATTCATCTTTTATAGTTGTACCTTTGGGGGTAAACAACGGTAAACCAGGGCCTACTAAATCAGAAAAACAAAATAAATCAAGTTCTTTACCAATCTTGCGATGATCTCTTTTTTTAGCTTCTTCTAGAAATTTAAGATGTTCATTTAAGGCTTCTTCCGTTTTAAAGCAAACACCATAAATTCTTTGTAACATCTTATTTTTAGAATCACCTTTAAAATATGCTCCACTTACTTTTAATAGTTTAAAATATTTTATTTCTTTAGTAAATTCAACGTGCGGTCCTTTACATAAATCAATAAAATTATCTTGTTTATACGCTGTTATTATTTCAGGATTCTCTAAATTATTAATTAAATCAATTTTATATGGATCTTCTTTAAACATTATTAAAGCGTCTTCCTTATTTAATTCTAATTTAATTATTTTTTTATTATCTTTGGCTATTTTTTTCATTTCTTTTTCTATTTTGATTAAATCTTCTTCTGTTATCGAATCATCACCTAAATAAACATCATAATAGAATCCTTCTTCAATAACTGGTCCCACCCAAAAGAAAGCCTTAGGATATAAATTTTTAACAGCCTGAGCTAATAAATGAGCACATGAATGATTTAAAGGGCTTAACTCATTACTTTCTTTAATATTAATCATTATTTCATCTCCTTTTTTTGAGCATAATCAGCTAACATATTCGTTTTTATTTGCGTAGTTATATCCTTATACTTATTTAATAAATCTTTCTTTTCATCTTCGCTTAACATTTTATTTTGAATACTTAACTTAAATTTAATATCAAATAATTCTTGTCTCAATTTTTCATTTTTCTTTATCATAGGTACTCCCTTCTAATAAAACAAAAACACTCTTATAAGGAGCGTCTATACGCGGTACCATCCTACCTTTTACTTAATTTGATAACGCACTAAAATGCGGAAATAATCTGCTCAAAGGTAGTAATTATTAAAATCATTTGTTAAGTTTCCACCATCCCTAACTCGCTATAAAATTACTTTTAATAATGTCCTCATCAACGCATTTAATCACTAATAAGATAATAATATATATTTTATATTAAGTCAATATTTCTTATTTATATTGGCTCTTTATTAATAACTCAATCGCTCCGCAATAATTATTAATAGTCTTATTTACTTCTTTTTTTCTCTTTATATTTAATTTGATGATATTCATTAATATAATTATTAGTGATTTCCTCTTTTAAATTTTGAAGATTAGCAATAGTTGGTAAATTATCTTCCCAAAAATATATATCTTTATCTTTATAATTATTATTAATAAAAAAATTAACGATAATTCTTTGATTTATAAGATCTACATATCTTCTAATAGGCGAGGTAGAATGGGAATACGCATCATAACCAAGCCCTATATGACCTTTATTATCAACTGAATACCTAGCTTTAGAGAAAGAGGTTAATAATATTTCTCTTAATACTTTTTTAGATACTCCTTTTTTAATAAAATCACTAAATCCTTCTATTACACTAGTTGCTTTTTCAATATTATATTGTTCATGAATTCGGTATATATAAGGGATTTTTAATTCAAAAGCATGTTTAGCCGCTAAATGATTAACTAATATCATAAATTCACTTACTATTTGGTTACTAGTAGAATTTTTAATAATATCGTTATAATCTGTCTCTATGTTTTTTTCTTCTTCTAAAGCACGATAGTGGTTATTACTATTATTTTTTTTTCTTAAAATATTACTTAATGTTTCTAAATCTTTAAGTGTTTTATATAATTTAGTTTCGTTTTCTGTTCCTTTTATAATTCTATCAGCCGCACTATATGATAACTTCTGTTTATTAGTTATTGTAGCCTTAAAAAAGCGATAATTGATTATATTGCCATAATTATCTATTTCAACCATACAACAGATAGAACGTTTAACACCCTTAGGAGAGAGCGAACAAGTCTTGCAAGCAAACTGCGAAGGAATCATTGATAGTTCCGTATTGTTACTAAAAAAGATAGTTCTTCCTCTTTTATAAGCTTCAATATCAATATCTGAATTTGGTTTGGTTATACTACTTACATCACTAATATACACGCCTAAAAGATAATTGTTATTTTTAAGTTTTCTAAGAGATAAGGCATCATCTATATAATTAACATCTTCTGGATCAATGCTGATAACATAATTATTCTTATAATCGATATAATCACTAAAAGATTTATTAATTTGAAAAAAATTATCATTATCATTTATATCAATTAAATTAATGTTATATTTATAATTTAATTCCTTTATGTCTTTGATAATAAAAGCATTATCACTAGTTAACTTATCTCTTAAACAAGCTAAAAGATATAACTTCTTTTCATACTTTTTTTTACCTCTTTTTTCTCTTTTTAATTCATCAATTATTAATAATATTTTATTTTTGATCCGACTATCAATTTTATCTTTATTGTTTTTTAAAAAAAGGTCAATTATAGAATCATAATAAAGAATATTATAATAATCATCTTGGTTTTCTTCTTTTAAATACATTATATATTTATCAAGAATGTCTTCAACAATATTATTGCCATCTGGTGTTTTCACTTTTAATAATTTAGGAAATTTAATCAATAAATATTTAATAAGATCGTAGTTTTTAACTTGATAAATTAAGGTGTTAAGAAACAAATAATCTTGATCTTCTTTATAAAGAGATTCTTTTGAATCAAATTCATTATAAAACATCGATCCTAATTCTAATAAATTATTATAAAAATCAATTACATCACTATTATTAATAAGTCCCTTGTGTTTTTTAGTAAAATTTATAAGTTTTTGTATTTTTCTAATGGCTACCCTTTTTTCTATTTGACTATCTTCTCTAATTAAAGTAATAACATTTTCAATGGACAGCATAATATTATTATAAATAGTAATATTATGGCTATTATTATTAGTTATATAATTCATTTCGTCAATAATATAATCAATTAATAGATTAAAAAAATGGGTATTATTTTCACTTCCTATAACCTTTTTTAGGTCATTATCTTTATAGCCTTGTTCTAAAAATTTCCTTATAAATAATACTTTATTTGTCATCTACTACACTCCTACTACTTACTGATTTCGTTTGTTTTTACTTATCAATTTAATTTCTATTGCTAATTGTTTAATCCTTTCAATAATTCTTCTTCCTTTTATTTGCTCTGTTTGATAATTAGAAGTACTAAAATGGGTTTCTAATTCTTCAACACTTAAGTTAGAAGTAAAAAAAGTAGGTAATTTTTCTTGCATTCGAAATTGTAATAGTGGGCCTAAAATTTCATCTCTAGCCCAAGAGGTAGAGTTCTCAGCTCCTATGTCATCTATTAATAATAAAGGTATTTTTTTAATATAATTATATTTAGGGGCAAAGTCATCAGAAAAAGATGCTTTTAAATCTCTTAAGAATTCTGGCCAATAAATAATAGCTATTTTTTTATCTTTTTTAGCTAGTTCATTAAACATAGCTGATATTAGAAAAGTCTTTCCGGAACCAAAGTTACCATGTAAATATAAACCCTTTTGATTAGGATTATTCTCATAATCATTAATAAAGTTTTTTAACCAGGCTATAACTTCTAATCTACTCTTATCATTAGTATAAATATCTTTCATTTTAGCATCTTTTATTTCTTTAGGAACATCAAAATAATAAGCATTTTGTTGATATTTATTACTAGCTATAATCTTTTTTTGAAATTGACATGGTAAATAAGTAAAGTTAATAATTTTACTTTGCACTTCTGGAGTGACAACATAACCTTTAACATCATTTTTACATTCAATAATAGTAGAGCATTGCTTACAATGTTTATATTCATTAGCACAATCTTGTAACTTACTAGTATATTTCATTAACTCATCATCATTTAACTTAAGATTAGAGACGATTTTTTCAAAATCTTCATCCTTTATAGCCTTACTATATTCTTGCTTAAGATTTGTTTTAGAATTATTTATATACCCTAATTTTGAAAATTGCTTTTTTATTTCTTTCATTCTACCACCTACGTAAATTCCTTTAATAAATCTTTCATTTTCGCTTCTTCATCTAATGATAAAGTTTCTTCTTTAATCTCTTTATTAAACCATTCTGGTAATTTTTTTTCTTTACTAGTATTTTTAACCGTCGAACTTATTTTAGTTTTATATTTTTTATGTTCTTTTTCGGCTTGATTCATAGCTTCCTCGGCAGTCTTAATATTAGCTCTTTTCCATTGACCCGCTATGGTTTCAACAAAATTTTTATTAAGTTTATTATTATTAATTTTTATTATATAATCAATTAAAACATTAACAACACCAGGATTTAAATTTTGTTCAACTAGTAAAGACTCCACTAATTGCTTATCCCGGTTAGTAGGAGCCCCTCCATTATATTTGGCTCTTAAAAAGTCATATGGTGATAAGTTATCAAATGTCCATATAATTTTAGAACGTTTTGATTGATCTAAATCTTTCTTTTGATAATTTTCAGGCTGAGAACGATATATTATGTTTGGTAATTTATTGGCATTCTCGAATAAATAAAAGTTTCGACAAGCCGTTCTTATTTTTTCTTTATCGATAAAACCTTTATCGTTAATAGAACCCTTAACAATATTAATCATATTAATAGAATCTAAACTATATAAAAAACTTAACTTGTTTAATAATGATTTCGTTTTATCATCAAAAGCCTTTTTACTAAGAAGTGAACTAGATATAGATGACTCTAACAAATCAAAATCAATTTTATTTTTAATATTAATATTGTTGGTGGTTCTTTTTTTTAGTTCTTCGCCGACATTTGTTTGATCGTTAGGCGTTGTTTCAAACACATCACTAAAACTAGTGGTTATTTCTTCAAACCCTTCTAAACTAATATTAGGTATTTTAAAATAATTAATAACCCTATTATACTCATTTGCTCCAACATTACTATATAATAAAACATTTAAAAGAGGATCTTTTAAAAAATCAACCGCTGCTAAAGGAGAATATAATTGATATACATAGCTATTAGTATTATCATTTTTTTTGTAATATGACTTTAATAATCCCATGGCTTCTAATTTCTCGCGAGCATTTATGATTTCTTTTAGGTCTAATTGCATTTTACTCATCAAGTGATGGTGAGTAAATTCAATGCTCATTATTTCAATATTATCTAAATCAGACCATAATGTGAAATATAAACTGATAGGTAAATAACCAATTATAGGCTGATATAACATGCTTAAAATTTGACGATCATTATTATTTAAAATGGTTTTATTGAGAACGACATATGTATCAGCCGGTAGAATATTAGCTTTTTTCATATTATCATCCTCCCTTAATATAATTTTATGTCTTTTTGACTTTTTTTTCAAGGAAAACAACTAAAATAAATAAAAAAGAAGGGAAAAAACCTTTTTTTCGCCTTCTTTTCGCTATTCTATAAACATTTTTTCGCCTTTTTTTAATTTAATCGCATATACACCATCTTTTTCACATTCAAATATAAATTTAATTTCATTTTCTTCTTCAACTTGATGATTATCTAAATCATCATTATAAATTTTAAGCCAATTTTTTGTTTTTTCACTGGCTACATAACCCGTAACTCCTCGGTTTGTCCTAATTTTATACCATACATATCTATCATCTACAACTTTATCTAATACCGTATATATTTCATCACTAACAACGACCCCAAGAATATTAGAATGAGTCGAACTATTTTCTCTTATGTTTATTTTATTAGCTATAATTTTAATTTGCGTTTTATCATAATCAATTTCATTGGTTTGTTCTATATAATTTACTTCAATGTTGAATAAAGCATATTCTCTAGGATTGATATGATTATCTTCTTCATTAATAACCTCAAAATGAACGTGCGTTCCATAAGTTATATTAGTTCTAGCTTTTTTTGATAATACTAAACCTGTATTGCCTTGTAAACCAATGATAGTATCTGAATCAATAATATCACCAACTTTCACAAAAACTTGGGCTAAATGAAGAATTCTAAAATGATATTTTTTATCATTTACGTAGCACTCTAATCTAACTTGATTACCACCTAATTCACTTTGATGATATCTAACCTTTTTCCCTGATATTGATATACATTCATAATAATTACCCTTTTTCCATTTGTTTCGATTACTAAAAAATCTTGTTGATTAACTGTATCCTCATATGGTTTATACTTATCAACAACATGAATTACTTTGGCTTTCCCTTTAATTAAAACATTTGATAAATGCATTCCTGCGTAATCTTCGGCATAGTTATGTTTCTCAAAATTTTGGGTAACTACTCTTTCACTACCTAATAATTTCATCTTCAACCTCATTTCTTTTAATTTTATTTTCAACAGGTACTTTTAAATATTCGTGGTTTTCAGCTAAAGCTTTAGGAGTATAATTTATAATGTTTTGCTTTTTTAACAAATGATAAATAGCTGGAGCTTCAATAAAACTAAAGAATCCCACCCATAAAGCACCTATAACAGTTAACTCGTAAAAATAGATTGCAAATAAAATACCCACCGAAAAAGATAAAAACATATTTAATATAAAAATATGTACATCATTCTTAATAATATGGAAGCGTTTAAATCTTTGAATTAAAGGCATTAAAATAACGCTGAATGTGGTTGCAATCATTAGTATAGTTATTAATTCATCCGTGATTAATATATCCAAAACAACCACCCCCGATTTAAATATCGATCACTAATACTTTATATTCGAAAATGAGAATTATTTGTATATAAAAAAACTAATATTAAGAAAAAAAGAAAAAATTTTTTTTCTTTTTGTATCTTTGAATTATTTAGCAGTCATAAAAAAATTATAGTTTATAAATCTAAAGAGCTAACCTTTTTATTATTATAGTCAAAAAAAGAAGAGGCTTCTATAAATTTTCCAACATTTCCAGTAGTAAATATTTCTGTTTTTCCCTTTGTTTGATTAGTTAAATTATTACTCTCTAAATAACATTTAACTTTAACTACTATTTCAGCACTACTAGACACGATTGGTTTGTTAAATATTTTGTTAATCTTATCTTCTACTATTTCATAATGGGTACAACCTAAAACAAGGATATCAACTTGATCAGTATATTCTTCTAAATAATTACGTAATATTATTTCTATATTAGGATTATTTTCCTCTATCATAGGCACTAAAAGAGGCGTGGCTAAATTTATTGTTTGAATCCCCTTATTCTGTTCGTTAATTTTTTGTTGATATTTTTTAGCTTTAATAGTTTGTTTTGTGGCTATTATTAAACAACTGTTAGGATTTAAAGCTATTACTTTTTCAATTGTTGATTCAATTACACCTATTATTTTTATATTTGAATATTTTATTATTAACTCATTAAATATATTAGAATTAACCGTATTACAACCAACAATTATTAAATTAACCTCTCTTTTTATAAAATAATCAATAATTTTAGTAGCATATTCCCATAATTGTTCTTTGGTTTTATCACCATATGGACAATTTTTATTATCGCCAATATAAATATAATCTTCATTAGGTAGGGTTAAAATTAATCTTTTTAAAACGGTTAACCCCCCAATTCCTGAATCGAAAATACCAATTTTACTCATACTTACCTCTTATCTTTCTTCTAGAAAAGCCTTTAAATCTAACGCGATATTGGTCGGTAAAATTATTTTTAGGTCTTCAACAGAAGCTTTTTTTAAATTATTAATGGACCCAAATTTTTTTAATAATTCGATTTTTCTTTTTTCACCTATTCCTTTTACATTATCTAATATACTTTTTAAAGAACTATTACTCCTTATATCTTGATGGTATTTAATAGTCCATCTATGAACTTCATTACTAATTCTCTCAAAAAGATGAAAGACTGGTGAATATTTTGCAAATATAATCGTCTGATTATTATATACTAATGCTTTAACTTTGTGTTTTTCATCTTTTTTTAATCCACATACCGGAATATTTAATTTTAATTGCTCCAACACATTTAAAGCAGCATTAATTTGTTGACTTCCCCCGTCTACAATTATTAAATCAGGTTTTAATAAGTTGTCTTTTATAACTCTAAAATACCTCCTGTAAATAACTTCTTCCATAAGATGATAATCATCTTTATATTCGCTCGTAATTTTATATTTACGATATTGTTTTTTGTTTGGTTTTCCATTTTCAAAAACAACCATACCACTGACGGAAAAGTTTCCAAATAAATGAGAGTTATCAAATATTTCTATTCGATTTAAACTGTTAATATTCAATTGCTTTGAGAGTTCTAACCAAGCTTTCTCCTTAATCTCTTCCCCTTCTTTAATCATGGTTACTTTTTCCTGGTGCGCTATTTTAGCGTTTTTCTTAGCTAATTCTAAAACATGTTTTTTTGAACCGCGTTTAGGATTAATTACTTTTATCCCAATTAAATCTTCAATCAAGTTAATATCAATAATTTCTGGAACCATTATCTCTTTAGGTTTTACATTGTTTTTTTCATAAAAAGACCCTATATAATAAGTTAATTCCTCTTTTTCATCTTCTATTATGGGATAGATAACGGAATCTCTTGCAACTAACTTTCCACCTCTTAAATGTAATACTTGAATTGATATATATCCTTGATCTAAATAACAATTAAATACATCACGGTCTATGTTATCATTCAAATTTATATTTTGCTTATTTAAAGTTGTTTTTATATCATCCATTAACTGCTTCAATTCACTGGCTTTTTCAAAATGTAATTTTTTAGAAGCTTCATACATATCTACTTCTAATTTTTTAACCAGATTATGTTCATAGCCACTTAAAAACTTAATAATCTCTTCTTTTATTTGATTAACTTTTGAATCATTATTATGATAACAATATCCAAGGCATTCCCCAATATGATAATACAAACAAATTTTTTTATTAAAAGTAGAACACTTTCTTAAAGGATATATTCTATTTAACAAATTCACTATTTTTTTGGCCGCTATTACATTAGGATAAGGTCCAAACAAATGAGAATTGTTTTTCTTTCGATTGGGGTTTCTAACTAGTATTAATCGTGGATATTTTTCATTAGTAAGTTCAATATAGGGATAAGTTTTGTCATCTTTAAAGATAACATTATATTTGGGATTATATTTTTTGATTAAATTTATTTCTAAGATTAAAGCTTCCGTTTCACTTTTAGTAACAATATATTCAAAATCATGAATATTATCAACTAAAGCTTTTGTTTTACCAGTATGGTTACTATTAAAATATGATTTTAATCTGTTTTTTAAATTCTTAGCTTTACCCACATATATAATCAAACCATCTTTATTTTTCATAAGATAACAACCGGGATGGTTAGTTAGTATTTTTAATTTTTCTTTAATCATTAAAATCACCTTTTATTATTATACCACGATAGATAAATAGTTATATACAACAATAAAGATAGATATAAAATATCTATCTTTATTGTGTTAAATCCTATTTAATTTTTTTCTAAATAATTAATTAAACTTTTAGAAACAAAATGGGCTATTTTCTCATCAAGTTTATCAATTTCTCTATGATCACAAATTACAATTGTTACCCCTAAATAATCACCATCTAAGACATTAGGAGCAATAATATAATTACCATTATTGTTTTCTCCTTTTATAATACTAAAATTATTACCATTTTTAATAAAGGTTGGTTCTCTTTTGGATATAAAGTTAGTAAGGTCTTCACTTATCTCCCTTCCCAAATACTTTTCTTGCTCTTTAGATATGGCAATAACTTTATCACGATCGGTGATAATAATAGTAGCATCCGTTATTTCCTTAATATTTTCAACAAATATATTAACAATACTATTTGTTTCTTCAGCTATAGAATGCTTTTTTAAAATAACTTCATTACCTTGAACAAAAATTTCTACAGGTTCGCCCACATTAATTCGCAATTTACTCCTTATTTCTCTTGGAATAACAATTCTCCCAAATTCATCGATTCTTCTTACGATTCCGGTTGCTTTCATTTTTTCTACACCTCACTTCTATAAAAAAATGATCATGAAAATATATGTATACTAAAAGATAATACTATCATTAGTAAGGGGCAAAGTCAATTAAATAAAATTACCAATTTTTGCCATATAAATACAGGAAAGCACCAACATATTAGGTTGGTGCTTGACTAATTTAAATATTCTTCAGTAACATTTTCCTCGATTTCTTTTTCCACTTCTTCCGTTAATTCTGCTTCTTGTAATTCAGGCCACGGTTCTTCCGTTTCTTCAATAGCAATTTTATATTTGGTATCTCCTACTAATTCAACTCCTAATTCTTTTTCGATTTCAAATTCAATTTCCCCATTTTTTATTTCAACTTTATTACATTGAGGTTGTTTCAAGGCTCTAACTATTATTTCTCTTTCCGCGTGTGAATCATCTTCTTCTTTTATATTAATAGTAACTGGTTCATGGTAATCAATTTTTTTAGTAACAACCGATGTTTTACTATCACCATCATAAGAATACCAGATATTAACATCAAAAGATCCATCAACCCCTATTTTTTCACCCATTTCATGCCCTTTAAATTTATGGTTAATAATCCAACAACCTAATATCGTTGATGGCTCGATTTCAGTTGTTATACTATAGACATTTTTAAAATGTTTTTTTACCTTGCCAATAACTGCTTTAGTAACAATTTCTTTATATATTGCCACTATTATCCCTCCTCATTCTAATTTATGCATCAGAATAAAAAAAGTGCCTAAAATTAAGATGCGTTTCCGATATTTAATTTGACCAAAATGACATCTTCTCCTATTTTTTCAATATTAGTCCAATATACTTCTATTTCTTCTTTAGAAGAAAAAACCTTTAAAAAAAAATGGTTGGGCTCAACAATTAAGGCTTGTATTTTTCCAGAACCTTCTTCTATTTTAATATCTATAATATTGCCTATTTTTTTACCGTCTAAAAGACTAATTACCGCTTTACTTTGTAATTCAGATAAACGCATATATATCACCACATTATAATTATATGTTTATCATTTTTATTTAACTAACTTTTTTACATTTTCAATCGCGTTTTTTTCTAATCTAGATACTTGAGCTTGAGATATACCTATTTCATTAGCTATCTCCATTTGGGTTTTACCAATAACAAATCGTTCTATTAATATTTGCTTTTCCTTTTCTTTTAAAAGTTTTATTGCATCTTGAAGCACTATTTTTAAATCCCAATCGTTATCTTCTTCTTTTTTATCTTCTAGTTGATCAGATAAGTATATCGTATCTCCCCCATCATTATATATTGGTTCAAACATACTAACCGGCTCCTTTAAAGCATCTAAGGCTAAAATAACTTGTATTTCATCTAAATCGAAAATAGAGCATATTTCTTGCATAGTTGGTTCTCTACCCATATCGTTAGTTAACTCTTCTTTTAATTTTAATGTTTTATAGGCTATATCTTTTAAACTTCTAGATATTCTAATACTATTATTATCTCTTAAATATCTTCTTACTTCACCTACAATCATAGGAACAGCATAAGTTGAAAATCTAACATTATGAGATAAATCAAAATTATCAATCGCCTTTAATAATCCAATACAGCCTATTTGAAATAAATCATCTAAATTATCCGTTCGATTACTAAACTTCTTTAAAATACTAAGAACTAACTTTAAATTACCATTAACTAAATGTTCTCTTACTGAAATATCCCCCTTTTTTAATCTGTTAAAGAATTCCATCATCTCTTTATTGCTTAAAACCTTTATATTAGCCGTGTTAATACCACTAATATCTACTTTATGCTTTGCCACTTAAAAACCCCCTTACGTTATATATTGAACATAAAAGGGGGTTTTTATTCTATTTAAACTTTTCCTATTATCTGTAACTTTTTTATAACTTTTTTTTCAATTCTTGAAATATAAGATTGCGATATACCAAGTAGATCAGCCACATCTTTTTGGGTCATTTCATCATTATTTAAAAGCCCATATCTTAATATCATAATTTGTTTATCACGATCTTCTAATTTATCTATTTCTTCAACCAATATTTGTTTTTCTACTTCATTCTCAAGCGATTTAGTTACTACATCAGGTTCTGTTCCTAAAACGTCTTTTAAATTTAATTCATTACCATCAATATCATAACTTAAAGATTCTTCAAAACTAACTTCGCCTTTTCTTTTTTTGTTTTTTCTTAAATACATTAATATCTCATTATCAATACACCTACTAGCATAAGTAGCTAATTTTATTTTTTTATCCATCTTATAAGTATTTATTGCTTTAATTAATCCGATAGTTCCAATACTTACTAAATCCTCTAAATCAACTTTGGTATTATCATATTTTTTAGCTAAAAAAACCACCAATCTAAGATTATGCTCGATAAGCTTATTTTTGGCTAAAATATCACCTTGTTCACTTAAAGATAAAAAATGATATTCTTGTTCTTTAGGTAATGGCTCAGGCAAAATATCGGTTGAACCCACATAAAATATATAATTTATTTTTTTAAATATTTTATTTATGTATGTTAATATTATTCTTATCACTTTAACCCTCCAATAACTTTGTATGTAGTATACAATCAATACCATCCATATTAATGTTTTTTTCTGATATGCCAATTAATACATTTTCTCGTACTCCAACCCCAACGATATATATTTTCTTAGGTATAACACACTTTAATAATCCGTGATTATCAAAAGTATCATAAGGAACCAGGATTAAATCTTGCTCTTTTAAATTATGTGCTAATTCTTTTTTATTTACTAAAATAATGGGTCTTTTCAAGTAAGGGTCAATTAATTTATTACCTGTATCTAAAAAAGCACTTACTTTTAATTTATTTCCATCTTTAAAATATATGTCCACAAGATAATAATTAGAATAATTATTTTTTAGATTTATAGCCTGTTTAACATAAACATATAAGATAACAGGAGAAAAGATAAGTAGTACAATCCAATTAATACTTAAACCATCATGATAAAAAATTAAACCATCTTGTTTGTAACTAAATTCTAAGTTAAGCATATATAAAAAACCACCTAATAATATACTGACGGTATATAAATAAAATAAGTTTTTTAAAGTATACCTAATATCCTTAAAGCCAAACGCTACTAAAATCATTATAATGCTGATTAATATTTTTAAAATAAATAACTCAAAGGAATTAATTCTTAAAAACAAGACAAATATTGATAAACCACCAATTAAAGAGCCCAGCAATAATTTTGATAGTTTAGAATTTCTCCTTAAAATAATTCCTACTACTAATAGTAGTAAAAAATCAAATAAAAAATTTAATGTAAAAATTAAATCTAAATATAATTTCATATAATCACCATTTAAAGTATAATAAAAAGACACATAGGAATGTGTCTTTTTTTGTTATCCTTTTAAATCTATTTATTTATTAATTTAGCAATCACTTCTTCTTTAGGAATAAAAAAACTATATTCTAATATTTTTTTTTCTTTTCTAGTTAAAAAATACTTAGCTATCAGTACATCATCACATTTAAATTTTATGCCCTTTTTTCTAAGATACGAACACATAAATAAAGTACAGGCTAAATTCTTAATCGTACATTTATCTTCTCCTAACCTCTTACAAAGCCCTGTTTTACTAATATAGCAACATCCATTAATATCGTGCTTTGTTTTATTTAATCTATTAGCAATACATCTATTATCTTGAAAATCACAATAATTATTAATTCTTAAATTATCAATAATGGATTCGTATATTTTATCATATATGTATTCAAACATTACTTTTCCAGGTTCTTTGTTTATAACGTTTAATATTTCATAAAGATGATTAGACTCGTTTATCTCATCATCATGAAAAAGCGTTTGACCGTGAAACTTTATTCCTATTTTTATATCGTAACTAGTTTTCTTTTTTAATTTAAGCAAACTTCTTATTAACTTCTTATAAGAAGTTTTTTCATCATACTCTACTAATAAATAATCGTTATTAAATGGATACTCTTTCTGTTTCATAAATACCTCAACTTTAAAAAATTTATTATCTATATTTTAGCATAAATTATGTAAAAGAAGATAGTATTCTTTTTTATTTGTCCATCTTATAGGTTACATTTTATATGTTCTTACTTACTTATATTTTACAAAAATAACAAAGCATTATAATTATTAATAAACGTTTATACTATAATAATCTAAAACATGAAATTAGCCTTATTAAAATGTTTTATGTTTAAATTATTATTATATATTGTCATCAACTAT
>SKGN01000057.1 GCA_007117415.1 Bacilli bacterium
AGTTATATTTATTTATTTTTTTCTAGCTGATATTATTTTTGGATTATTATTATTGTTCTTTGTTGATAATGTTAGTCAATCTTTTGCGGGCAAGCTTATTGTTAACCTATCAATTATAGCTATTATTCTTATTTTATATGAAATAACTCCTTTTCAAAGGAATTTAAATAAAATTATTTCTATTCATGAAAAAACAAAAGATAATACTATATTAATAATGATAATTATATTAATGGGAATGTTAGCGTATAAGAATTTTGAGTTTTGCAATACTTATTATGAGTATTTTTTAAACTGTGCCATAATAATTATATTTTGGTTTGTTTTATTCACTTTATTTAAAGAAAGAGAACATATTAATAATTTAAATTTAAAATATGATCATTTATTCAAATATTTAAATAAATACGAAAAGGATTTGACTGAAAAAAACATAATTATTCATGAGTTTAAAAACCAAATAATTGCTATTAGAGGTTTTATCCATAAAAATAATAAGAACGCTCTTAAATATATTGAAAGCCTAACTAAAGAAATAAATCCCACTAGTTCTCATTTGTTAAAAGATATGGAAAAAATACCGGCAGGAGGTTTAAAGGGATTATTATATTATAAATTAAGTGACTTATGTGATGATGGAGTGGATGTTTGTCTTAATGTGGATATATATAAATCTAACCATAATTTTTTCAATGTTAATTCAGATGAATATAAAGAAATAATAAAAGTAATCGGTGTTTACCTAGATAACGCTATTGAAGCATCTGTTGAATCGGTAAAAAAACAAATTCTAATTGAAATAGTTTTTAGAAAAAACAAAATGGAGTGTATTATAACTAATACTTATAAAACATATATAGATGAAACCAAACTTGGTAAAATAGGATATTCCACTAAAGGAAAGGAAAGAGGCTATGGCTTAAATTTAGCTAATAAAATAATAAAAAAAAATAAGATAGAATTTAAAAGAGAAATTAATAAAGACTTCTATACTGTATATCTAACCTTTAATAATAAAAATAATAATAAAACATCCCTTTAAACGGGATGTTTAAATTTATTTATTTAATAATCTTGATGGCATTTTTGGTTCGTCCCAAAAAAACAGTGTACTTCCAACACAAGAGTAATTAGCCGCAAACGCACCTATTGATGCCACTATAAAAGCTATTGACTTAAACAAATTATCACCTCCTTTGCTAAAAAATAATCATTGATAAGTTTTATAGTTTTGATAAGGTAATTTAAAAAAGGCGTATGTTATAGGTAGGATTAAAATTGATTGAATAATCATTGAAAAGAGTAAATTATTAACAATAAAAGAATCATTGATGAAGAAGGATAAGAAAATGTAAATAATAATAACAAAAATGGATAAAAATTTATATTTTTTCCTTTTTTCCTTTTTTATTAAAGGTCTTTTTTTTGTGTCGGCCGGAGCATATAAACAAAAAACGACAAAGGAAAAAACGCAAATCATTATTTTCATTTCAAAAGGGATTGTTAAAATTTGGGCTAAAAAAGGAAATGATAAGAATATTAATGTTGAAAAAATAAAACATATATAACTTTTATCAAAATGTAGTCCAAAAGAGAAAAAACGAATGATATTATAAAGAATAAGAAAAAACAAAAATTCATTCATTATTCCCAAAAAATAACTAAATAATAATATTATAAAAAATTTTGTTATAGATAAATATATATACTCAAATCCATATCTAATTTCTTCCAATTTGAATTTATCTATATTATGGTTATTTGTAGTAATGAAACTCATTGTTTTTTTTATAAAGATATCTTTCATAAAGCACCTCATACTAATATTAGTATAAAGCAAAAAAAAGACAATCTTCCTTCATTTTTCTAAAAGGTAAAAAAACCAACTTAACAGGCAGATTATTATCAAGTTTATTGATGCAAGGTTGTTTCACGCGTCTCTAATAACCAGATGAGTGTTTTTTTAAAAAACGAGTACTATTTTTGATAACATTTAATAGTGAATTTTATAATTATTATTTGTTTATTATGTCACAATTTGTATGATTAATTTTATTGAAAAGAGAGATGCAGTGGGTTATATTAATAGTGTAAGTTATTCTAGAAGGCGAGGTGCAAGAAGTGATAGGCAAAGTAAAATGGTTCAATAATGAAAAGGGGTACGGATTCATTGATTATGTAGATGAAGAAGATATTTTTGTTCATTATAGCAACATCAAACAAGAAGGTTTTAAAAGCCTAGCGGAAGGCCAAATGGTTCAATTTGATTTAATTCAAACTGATAAAGGACTTCAAGCAATTAATGTTGTATGTGTAAACGTAGCTACCGCGGTATAGGTAGTTTTTTTCCAAAAACATATTAAAAACAAAGTATTCATGTTATAATCTAAGTATAGAATGGAGGCTTTATATGAAATGCAATATTCATGGTGATAAAATACCAGTAACTCCCAGCATTAAAGAATATGTTCGTAGTAAATTAGGTAAATTGGAAAAATATTTTGATAATGATTCTAATATTGATGCTAGAGTAGTTATAAAAATTAGAGGACATAACCAAATTATTGAAGTTACAATTCCTACTAGTAATTTTACTTTAAGAAGCGAAGAGGCTCATTCTGATTTATATGCTGCAATTGATTTAGTGGTAGATAAACTAGAAAGACAAATTACTAAAAATAAAACTAAAATGCAAAGCAAAAGCTTTAAGAATATGGTAAAAGAATTTAATTTTGATTATGATGTAGAAGAAGATGAGGATCATAATAAGATTGTTAAAAGAAAACCTATTGAAATGAAACCGATGAGCGAAGAGGAAGCAATTTTACAAATAAATTTGTTAGGACATGACTTCTTTATATATAGAGATGTTAGTACTGATAACGTATGTGTTTTATATAAAAGAAAAGATAACAATTATGGAATCATCGAAACAAATTAATAATATAATAAAGAAATAATCTTCTTTCGCTATGATTATTTCTTTTTTTTTGGTAAAATAAAAACTGTACTCAAGGAGATGATATTATGAAGTTTTTTAAAAATTTATTTAATCATGAATATAAGGAATTAAAAAGATTTTCTATAATAGCTGATGAAATAGAAAATCTGGAGGAGAAAATAAAAAAATTATCTGATAATGAATTAAAAGAAAAATCAGAAGAGTTTAGAAAAAGGTTAGCTAATGGAGAAAATCTAGATGATTTAATGATAGAAGCTTTTGCGGTAGCGAGAGAAGCAGCGTTAAGAGTTATTGGTGAAAGAGCTTTTTATACCCAGATTTTAGGTGCAATTGCTATTCATTTTGGAAATATAGCAGAGATGAAAACTGGAGAAGGAAAAACGCTTGCAGCTGTTATGCCGGCGTATCTTAATGCTCTTACAGGTAAAGGAGTTCATATTATTACTGTAAATGAGTATTTAGCTAATCGTGATTCAGAATGGATGGGACAAATTTTTAAATTTTTAGGTCTTACAGTGGGGGCTAACTTAAGAGAACTAACACCAAAAGAGAAAAAAGAAATATATAATAACGATGTAATGTATAGCACTAATAATGAAGTTGGATTTGATTATCTTAGAGATAATATGGTTGTTAAAAAAGAAAATAGAGTGCAGCGTCCTTTAAACTTCGCTATTATAGATGAAGTGGATTCCGTGTTAATCGATGAGGCAAGAACGCCTTTAATTATTTCGGGTGGTCAAATGAAATCGATGAACTTATATAACGAGACAGATAAATTTGTCAAAAAATTAAAAGAAAATGAAGATTTTATTAGAGATGAAAAAACAGATAGCGTTAGTTTAAATGATGAAGGTTCCCATAAAGCAGAAGTATTTTTTAAGGTTAATAATTTATATGACATAAATAATTCAGGGTTAGTTCATCATATCAATCAAGCTCTAAAAGCAAACTATACTATGCATGGAGATATCGATTATGTTGTTCAAGAAGATAAAGTTATAATTGTAGATAAATTTACCGGGAGACTTATGCATGGTAGAGCATTCAGTGAAGGGTTACATCAAGCTATTGAGGCTAAAGAAGGGGTTTCAATTCAAGAAGAAACGCAAACTTTAGCAACTATTACTTTTCAAAACTTATTTAGAATGTATAAAAAATTATCAGGAATGACTGGAACAGCCAAAACTGAAGAAGAAGAATTTAGAAATATTTATAATATGTATGTTATAAGTATTCCTACTAATAAGCCAATAATTAGAGAAGATTTATCTGATTTACTTTATGCTGTTGAAAGCGGGAAATTTTTAGCAATAACTAACGAAATAGAAGTTAGATATAAAAAGAAACAACCAGTTTTAGTTGGGACAATAGCAATTGAAACCAGTGAATTAATAAGCGAAATGTTACGAAAAAAGAAAATACCTCATGAAATACTAAATGCTAAAAATCATGCTAGGGAAGCCGAAATAATAGCGAAGGCTGGACAAAAAGGTTCAATTACGATTGCTACCAATATGGCTGGTCGTGGAACCGATATTAAACTTGGTGAAGGTGTCATAGATTTAGGCGGACTTTGTGTAATTGGTACAGAAAGACATGAATCTAGAAGAATTGATAATCAGCTAAGAGGTAGGGCCGGCAGACAAGGAGATCCTGGATTTTCTCAATTTTATGTTTCGCTAGAAGACGAACTAATGAGTCAATTTGGTTCTGACCGTTTTAAAGGAATGCTAAAGTCACTAGGATTTAGCGGTACTCAAGCGATAAGAAGTAAAATGTTTAGTAATTCAGTTGAATCTGCTCAAAAAAGAGTTGAAGGAAATAACTTTGATATTCGTAAGCAATTATTACAATATGATGATGTCATGAATAATCAAAGAGAAATAATTTACGAAAAAAGAAATGAGATTTTAGAACTAGATTCAATTCATGATAAAATTTTAGAATTGTTAAAAAATTATATTAAAGAACTAGTTTATAGTCATATAATGCCAGAAGAATATTTGACTAAAAGTGACAAATCAGAAATATTAGAAGCCATTAATGGTAACTTATTAAGAAAAACGAATATAGAGTTAAGAGAAATTGAAGAGTTAGATGTTGAACAAATAATTGACACTATATATGATAGAGTAATAAAGGATTATGAACAAAAATTAGAGAAATTACCTAAAGATATTATAAATGAATTTGAAAAAGCAATACACCTAAATGTTATTGATACCTATTGGATGGAACATATAAATACTATGGCCCAATTAAGGGAAGGTATTCATTTAAGAGGATATGCTCAAGAAAATCCTTTACAAGCTTATACAATGGAAGGTTTTTCTATGTTTGATGAAATGACAAAAAAAATAGAAAAGCAAACATCTATTTACTTATTAAAAGCAGAAGTTAGACAGAATGTAGAAAGAAAAGAAGTAGCAAAAATTAACCCACCTACCGAAGACAAAGGAAAAATATCTAAAAAACCTAAAAAAAACGAAAAAGTTGGAAGAAATCAAAAATGTCCTTGTGGTAGTGGCAAAAAACACAAATTCTGTTGTGGAAAATAAAAAAAAGGTATAGGTTCATAA
>SKGN01000022.1 GCA_007117415.1 Bacilli bacterium
ATTTAACAAAATTAAATATTTTTTTTGCTTTTAATATAAAGGTTTCAAATAATTTTTTAACCTTTTTGCTCGAAAATTGTCGAATATTTGTTTGACTCTAAAATATCATAATGCTATAATGAAATTAATAATGGAGCAATCATTTAACATGGAGGAGGAGAGGTATTATGATTGAAAATGTTGTTAAACGTGATGGAAGAAAGGAAAAGTTTAATCACGAAAAGATAAAACAAGCTGTTTCTAAGGCTATAATCAATACTAGAGAAGGACTGACAGAAAAAAAAGTAGATGAAATGAGTCAACTTACAACTAATATGGTGGTTTTCAAATTAAATGAAAGTAATAAGAAGCTTATTTATCTAGAAGATATCCAAAATGCTGTTGAAGAAACATTAATGGTATTAGGTATGACAGATGTCGCTAGAAGCTATGTAAGATATCGTTTCCAAAGAGAACAAATGAGAAATGATAAAACAACCGTTATAAGTATTGATAAAATGATGAAAAGTTATATATCTGAAGAGGATTGGCAAGTAAAAGAAAATGCTAATATGGATTATTCTCTACAAGGCTTAAATAATTATGTTGTCACCGAAATTACGAAGAACTTTTGGTTAAACCATATTTTTTCTACCGAACAAAAGCAAGCTCATGAAAATGGAAGTATTCATATTCATGACTTGGGCTTATTATCAACATATTGTTGTGGTTGGGATTTAGAAGCTTTACTTATGAAAGGTTTTAGAGGGGTTAAAAATAAAGCCCAAACAAAGCCTGCTAAACACTTGAAAACAGCTTTAGGACAGTTAGTTAATTTCTTTTATACATTACAAGGGGAAGCGGCTGGAGCCCAAGCTGTATCTAGTTTTGATACTTATATGGCCCCCTTTGTTAGATATGATAATTATACATATAAAGAAGTTAAACAATGCATCCAAGAATTTGTTTTTAATTTAAGTGTTCCTACTAGAGTAGGATTTCAAACACCATTTGTTAATATTACTATGGATTTAATTGTGTCACCACTTCTAAAGGACAAACCTGTTATTATTGGTGGACAATATATGAAGGAAAAATATGCTGATTTTCAAGAAGAAATGAACATGATAAATAAAGCCTTCTGTGAAGTAATGACTGAAGGTGACGCAAGTGGAAGAATCTTTACTTTTCCAATTCCAACATACAATATAACCAAGGATTTTGATTGGGATAATGATGTTGTAAATGACATTATGGATATGACTAGCAAGTATGGAATTCCATATTTTGCAAACTTTATTAACAGTGATTTAAAACCAGAAGATGCGAGAAGTATGTGTTTATTTCCAGAAGAAAATCTCTTTATAAAGACTGGAAATGATATTCAAAAATCAACTATAGGTGAAGTTTTTAATTCTTTTAAAGGAGATAAAATTGATAACGAATGGTATCAATGTAATGAAACAGTTCAAACTATGGCTTTAAATCCTGAAACAGGTAAAATAGAGTGGATTAATATAAAAAGATTTTTAGAAATTTATGATAATAATTTAATAAGGATTAAAACAAAAGATGGTAAAACGATGCGTGTTTCTAAAGATCATTTAGTTGCAGTTTTTGACAAAGATGGAATAAGTAATAAGATGGCTAAAGACGTAACAAAAGAAGACTTTTTATTAGTTTTAAAAGATGGATCCAATATATTAAATAATGTAAATTCACCTAAAATTGATCTTGATTTAGCATGGTTTATAGGATTATTTGTGGCTGATGGTAATTATTTATATGACACAAGAACTAAAGATAATAAATTAATAAGAGGTATTCAAATTACCTTTAATAAACAAGAAAAAGATTTAATTGATAAAACAAAAAAGATAATTAACAAACTAGTTAATTATGAAATGAAATTTATCAATGATTCTAGATATGAAAATTCATTAAGAGGATATATATATAACGTTGAATTTGCTAGAGATTTATTTAAAGAAAAGGATGTCCAAAAATATAATAAATTGCCAAACTGGATTTGGTCTGCAAGCACGGAAGTAATTGAAGCTTTCTTAACAGGATTTTTTGAGGGTGATGGTTATGATGTTGGCAAAGAAATTCATATAAATGATGAATCATTATCAAAAGAGATAAATTTATTATTTTCATTAATAGGTATTAGTACAACATATCAGAAAAAAGAAAATTCTCAAGTCATAAGAATACAACACACATTAGGAAGAAATGCTAAAAAAGAAAAAATAATAAGAGATAAGTTGCATAATCATATCCCTGAATTTCTACTTACTCAAAAGTTTGTTAAAGATGAAACTGGAAATGTAATTTATCAATCATATGGTAACAGAATGGTTGGATTATCAACGATAGATAGATGGAATATATCAAACGATAAAATAGAGTGGCTTCGTAATTCTGATTTTGCTATTGTTGAAATAGACGATATATCAAAAGAAGAACTTGATTATAAACAAGTATTCTATGATATTGAATTAGAGAAAGAACATTACTTTGTTCACTCCGATGGTAACATTACTCATAATTGTTGCAGGTTACGTCTGGATAATAGAGAATTACGTAAAAGAGGTGGGGGTATGTTTGGAGCTAACCCTTTAACGGGTAGTATTGGTATCGTAACAATTAACCTTCCTAGATTAGGATATTTATATAGACATAAAGATGAATTTAAGGAAAATTTAAAAAGAATGATGGATATTTCTAAAAATGTATTGGAAGTAAGAAGAAAAGTTATAGAAAAGAATACTAGTGGTGGTTTATATCCATATAGTAGATTCTATTTAAGTGAAGTATACGATCGTTTCGGTGAATATTGGAAGAATCATTTTAATACCATTGGTATAATTGGTATGAATGAATGTATTAGAAATTTTTATAATGATAATGAGGATATAACTACCGAAACTGGTCAATTGTTTGCTAATGAGATGCTAGACTATATTAGAGAAGTAATAAAAGAATATCAAGTTAATGGTGATTTATATAACCTAGAAGCAACACCAGGAGAAGGTACAGCATATCGCTTAGCCAAAGTAGACTTAAAACAATTCCCAGACATATTAACAGCTGGCGGTAAAGAACCCTACTATACTAATAGTACGCACTTACCAGTTAACCATACCACTGATCTATTTGAAGTCTTAAAACTTCAAGACTCATTACAATCTAAATATACAGGAGGAACAGTTTTACATACTTTTTTAGGCGAGCGTATTAGTGATTCAGAAGCAACTAAAAAATTAATTAAGAACGTTTTTGAAAACTACCAATTGCCATACTTATCAATCACACCAACATTCTCTACTTGTGATGAACATGGATACATAAACGGGGAAGAATATAGTTGTCCTAAATGTGGTCAAGACACCGAAGTATGGACTAGAGTAGTAGGGTTCTATCGTCCTGTTCAAGCTTTTAACAAAGGGAAAATAGAAGAGTTCAATGAAAGAATAGAATATCAATTAGAATCGAAGTGAGATAATGATATATGGTATAAATCCCAGTTCATTAATTGATTATCCTGGTGAAATGAGTTTTGTTATATTTTTAGGTGGTTGCAATTTTAATTGTCCCTTTTGTCATAATAAAGATATTGTAAATAAAGCAACTACTACCATTTCTGAAGAAGAGGTTATCAATATGTTAAAAGAACGAACAAAATTGATATCAACTGTAACTATAACCGGAGGAGAACCTACCATATATAATGAACAGTTAATAGACTTAATAAAAAAAATAAAAAATATTAATTATAAAATTAAACTAGATACTAATGGTAGCAATCCTGCTATAATAAAAAAACTAATTGATTTAAAATTAATTGATTTTATAGCCATGGATATTAAAAATACCTTTGAAAAGTATGAAGAAACCATTCAAACTAAAATTAATATTAATGATATAAAAAAAAGTATTGATTATATTCAAAACAGTTCTATTCCTTATGAATTTAGAACAACTATTAATAAGGAAATGCATTCCTCTTTGGATATTGAAAAAATCATGTCTTACATAAAAGATATTACTAAGTATAAAGTTCAACCATATCGCTTTACTAAACAACAATTAACAGATACAAAATTTACTGAATGGACGACTGATGAATTAAAAGAAATAGAATCAAAAAAGAAAGTAACTACTTAATTACTTTCTTTTATATTTAATTTTTCAATGGTATTTAATGGTAACTCGTATACCTTTTTTACTCCTTTTTTAGGGAGTATAATTCTAAATGGTGGTAAACCTTTATAAATATAAAGAATATTATTTTTAGCATCAGTCATAATGACATCAATTTTTTGAAACATAAATAAGGTATGAATAGAATTACAATTTTCAAAGAGTAATCCATAATTAATTTTTTTACGTTTAAACATAAAACCCATTAATCGAGAACAAAAAGTTTCACATTTAATTATTTTTACGTTGCTTAAATTTAGTTTCATTTTATCACCATCATAAATCCATCTTAACATATTGGTATAATCTTGACAATATTATTAAAAAAATATACACTGTTAAATATAGATTGGTGATATTTATGAATATGAAATTTATTTCCAAACAAGGTCAAGCTTTAATAGAGTATATTCTAATTATATCTTTAATTTCCGTTATAGCAATTGGAACAGTTCGTATTTTTGGAGGTTATTTAAAAGACGCTATTACTAAATCATCCTGTGCCTTAGTAGATAAAGTTTATGTTGGGGGAGAATCGCCGGGAGAAGGATATTGTGTTAGTAAATATGATGATTTAGAATTATAATTCTTTTCAGACTATCATAAATTGGAGGTAAAATGAAAAAAGGATTTACATTAGTAGAATTATTAGCGGTAATAGTTATATTGGGTTTAATTCTATCAATAGCAGTACCAAAAATATTAGAGGTAATAGAAAATGTTAGAATAAATGTACACATCCAAAATGAGGAAATGATGATAAGGGCTGCTAAAAATTATATAGCTTTAAATGATGAAGCATTTCCTGATGAAATAGGTTATACAAAGGAACTGACATTAGAACAACTACAAACAGCCGAGCTAATCAGTGTTATTAAAAACCCTTATAATAATAATGAAGAATGCAATGGGTATATATTAATAACGAAAATAGAAGAAAATAATTATGAATATAACCCTCATTTAAATTGTTTTGAAAATATTAACAGTGCGGAAGATAATAGGTTAGTCGCTCATTGGAAATTAGATGGTAATGGTTTGGATAGTTCTGGAACTGGTATGCATTGTACTAATTATGATACCAGTTTTGTCGATTGTAAATTCGGGAAATGTGCTAATTTTAGGCTCTTTGTCAAATAGTGTGGGTGAATAAAAATTCACATTGATACAAGAGTTTACAAACAAGTGAAAAACGAAAGTTTTTTACTTGTTTTTTCTTTTGTTAAGTTTTCAAAGATATTAA
>SKGN01000026.1 GCA_007117415.1 Bacilli bacterium
AAAAATAATAGAAAAAATAAATAGGGAGGTGAAATGGTTAGAAAAAATAAATGTATTAATCAAGAACACATGATGGATTGTGGAGTTGCTTGTTTGTTAATGATTATTAGGTATCATGGTGGTAATGATTCAGTAGAAAACATTAGACTTTTAACTAAAACAAACAAAGAAGGAACAAACGCATATAACATTATTGAAGGGGCCAGGAGGTTAGGATTTAGGGGGAAAGGGTTTAGATGTAAAAAATTGAATCCTAATATTAAATTACCTTGTATTGCCCATGTTATCCTTGATAATAGTTATCATCATTTTGTTGTTATTAGAAAAATAGATTTTCTAAACAATAAGTTAATCGTTAGTGATCCTGCTAGTGGTAATAAAAAATATACATATGAACAATTTAGTAAAATATGGACTAATGTCATAATCGAATTAATTCCTAATCAAAAAATAGCGTTTAAAAAGGAAACTAAAACATTATATAAATTTATGCTTAATTTGATAAAACCCCATTTTTATAAGTTAATATTAATATTTATTTTGTCGATCCTAATCATTGTTTTAAGTATTATAAGCACTCTTTTTATTAAAGTAATTATTGATGAATCTTTTAAAACATTAAGAGAAGTATATTATTTATCATTATTTTTTATAATTTTAATAGTGTTTAAAATACTATTTGATTTATATAGAAATAAAATATTAATCATAATTAATAAGGAACTTGATAAAAATTTAATTATTAATACCTATAATCATATAATTTCCCTCCCATATCAATATTTTGAAGAGAGGCATACAGGAGATATTATTTCTAGAATTAATGACTTAAGCTATATTAGAGAATTTGTTAGTAGACTTTCAGTAATGTTTTTAGTAGATTTCCTAGTCATGTTAATAGCGTTTATTATTCTCTTTTTTATAAATAAAACGTTATTTATTATATCTATTATAATTTTGTTAATGTATTTTATAATTGTCTATCTTTTTAGCCCCTATATTAAAAAATATATTCAATATAATCAAGAAAAAAAAGCGGTTGTCAACTCTCATATGATTGAATCAATAAAAGGAATAGAGACAATTAAAAATTTAGGTTTAGAAAAAGAAACAATAATTAAGGCCCATGATAAATTTGAAAATATGATAGAGAATAATTATAAATTTGATACGGTTTATAATTATCAAAGAACGTTTAAAGATTTTACGGTTTTAATAGGAATAAATTTTATTCTTTTTTGGGGGAGTATTTTTATCTTTAAAAATGAAATGAAACCAAGCGACTTAATTTTATATCACACTTTATTAATATATTTTTTAGAACCAATAAAAAATATATTTGATATGGAACCATTGTTTGAAAGTTCTATCAATGCTTTAAAAAGGATAAGTAAATTTTTAGATGTTAAAGTGGAACCAATAAAAGAAGATTTACATGAATTAAAAGGTGATATAAAGATATCGAATTTATCCTTTTCCTATGATGAGATTACAAATGTTTTATCAAATGTTAATTTATTGATTAAGGAATCAGAAAAAGTATTAGTTATTGGTGATAGTGGAACTGGTAAGTCAACTTTGTTTAAGTTGCTAGGTGGTTATTATAATGTTATGGAAGGAGAAATTCTTATTGATAATCAAGATATAAATAAATATAATTTTCAAACGATAAGGAAGAGTATTTGTTACGTATCACAAAATGAGTTTATTTTTACAGAAACATTATATAACAACATTATTATGGGGCGAAAAATAGAGGTGGAGTTATTCGAAAAAATATTAAAAATAACTTATGTTGATAAAATAGCCAATAAACATAAAAGTAACTATGATATGTTTATTGAAGAAAATGGTTCTAATTTATCTGGTGGTGAAAAGCAACGGGTAATTATGGCTAGAAGTTTGTTAAAAAACGCTAATACGTATATATTTGATGAAAGTTTAAGTCAAATTGATTCAAAGTTAGAAGCAAAAATATTAAGAAATATTTTTGAACTTTATAAAGAAAAAACAATAATTATTATCTCTCATAATCAAAATAACATTGATTTATTTGATAAAGTAATAAGATTATAGTAAAAGAAAGGAGAAAAAATGTTAGAACTAAAGCAAAAAGAATTAAAAGAAATAAATGGAGGTTTGAGTATTTGGGCAATCATGGGATTGATTGGTGGAATTACCTTTTTTATAGGAGTAATTGATGGTTTTGTGAGACCATTAAAATGTAATTAGAAGTATGATATAATTAAGTAGAGGTGTTATATATGTTCAGTCAAAAACGATCTAATTTAATAGTAAATTGTGATGCGTATATTGATTTATACGATAAATGTAATATAGGTTGTGATATGTGTAAATTTAATAGGGATGGTGGAAGTGTTAAACAAATCAAAATCAATTTTAGTAATTATAAAAATAACAGAGTCCTTTTTTGTTATAAAACAGATCCGTATGTTTTTGATGATTACGAGTTAGTTGCAACAACGGTTAAAAAGTTACACAGTAATAATTGTAAGATTGTTTTCTTAACAAGAAAGGCAAATTGTTTAATTAAACAACTTGATATCTTTCATAAAGACGATTTTATTGGCATTAGTATAAGTGAAAACAATTCAAAAAACAGTAATATTGAAAATGTTATTACCCTATTAAAAGAAGCTGAAAAATTGAAATTAAATACCTGGTTATCGCTTGAACCAGTATTAACATCTAAATTTGCAAATGAAATAATTGAAAAAGTAAAAAACCATGTGAATTTTGTTCGGGTTGGTAAAGATGATTTAATAGATTATAATTGGGAAAAGGTTAAGAAAGATATTAACGTTTTTAATAATATATACATTAAATAAGTTTTATCACAGGATTGTGATAAAGATGCTTTTAGTAGAATGTTAAAAAGTAATTAAAAGAAAGGGGGTTAATAATGAGAGAATTAAAAAAAGAAGAGTTAATAATAATAAATGGTGGATTATCTATTTCGGGTAGTCTAATAAATGCGCTAGTAAAAGGAATTAATGCTTTTTTAGATTTGGGTCGTTCTTTAGGTACGGCATTTAGAAGAATAGGAAGTTTATCGTTATGTCCGCTATAACAAAACTAAAAAAATGGTATAAGTTATTATGGTTGGTAGTGATATTAATTTTAATTATATATTTTTCGGAAATAATTATAGTAATTATTTCTAATTTAGGTCGCTTAATAGGAACTTATATAAGAAGTATATATGAATTATAAAAAAAGGAGTTATTTCCTTTTTTTACATAGGAAAGAAAGTTTATTAAAAAGAATTAGATTATATATGTGAAGGCTAATAGAAGGATTAAGTTTTAAATATATTTAATAGGGTAAGTACAAAACCAACTAAAAATTACTTGAAGAATATAGTTTTTAGTGATATAATATAAAGCGAGTAAAACGAAGGGAGGGATAAAGAATGACTCGTGTAGTAGTAAAGAACGGAAATGTTGATGGTGCATTTAAAAAATTCAAACAAAAAGTAGCAAAGAGTGGCATCCCTTCTGAAATTCGAGAAAGACAACATTATGAAAAGCCGGGTATTAAACGTAGAAAAAAAATAGAAGAAGCAAGAAAAAACAATAAAAAAGTTAGTAGAGACTAATCTATTTAAGGACTGTAGCCAATATTAAAGATAATAAAAAAAATGTACAAATTTGTATGTTTTTTTTTAGTGGTTTTTTATTAATTTTATATTATCCTTAACGTAGGAGGTTTATATGAAAAAACTAGATGAATTAGTAGTGTGTCCTTATAAAATAAATATTAATTCGATTGAAGATGACTCTAGGATAAGAGTAAATAATGCTTTATTTTGTTGTATTGAAGGCTTGACGGTTGATGGTCATAATTATATAGAGGCGGCGATAAAAAACGGGGCGGTAGCAATTCTTGCTAGTAAAAGAATAGAAGCTTCTATTCCGGTTATTCAAGTAAAAGATACGAATCAGGCTATGATTAGTGTCCTTTCTAATTTTTATAATAAAGTTGATGAAAAATTAAAATTAATAGGAATTACGGGAACTGATGGTAAGACAACAGTGGCGAGTATGATTTATCAATTAATTAATAATATTGATAAATGTGGTTTGATAGGAACGAATGGTATTACGTGTTCTGATTTTGAATTTAAAACAGACTATACTACCCCTTTTCCTAAAGAATTATTTAATATTTTTAATAATTTTTATAATAATAAATGTTATTATGTAGCTATGGAGGTATCGTCTGAAAGGTTATTAACTAAAAGAATCGATTATTTAAAATTCGATGTGGCAGTGTTTACTAATTTGACGTATGATCATATGGATAAACATAAAACATTTGCTAACTATCGTGATTCAAAGGCAAAGCTTTTTCAAATGCTTAAAGAAACTGGATATGCGATTATTAATGCTGATGATAAGTACTCTGGATTTTTTCAAAAAAAAACAAAGGGTTTGGTTTTAACATATGGTATTGAACAAAAAGCGGATATAAGAGCTTCAAAAATTATTATTTCTAAAAACGAATTACAATTTACTATAGATGGTCTATTTGGAACATACCATATAAATAGTCCTTTGTCAGGAATGTTTAATGTTTATAATATAATGGCCTCTATAGGGGTATGTTATATTTTAGGGTTTGATATGAAAAAAATAATTGATTCTATTGAAAATTTAGAACCTATCAAGGGACGGTTAAATATTATTGAATCAAATTGTGGTTTTAAAGTATTAATTGATTATGCTCATACTCCTAATGCATTAAAGAATTTGTTACAATATGTAAAAGTAGCGACTGATAATAATATTATAACGATTACAGGCTCAGCTGGTGGTCGAGATAAGTTAAAAAGACCTGAAATGGGTAAGGTTGTAACATCGCTTTCTGATTATGTTATTTTTACAACCGATGACCCTAGGAATGAAGATCCTAATGATATTATTGATCAATTAATTTCTAAGGTTAATACTCATAATTATGAAAGAATAATAGATCGATCTTTGGCTATAAAAAGAGCGATATCTTTAGCAAAAAAGGGTGATGTTGTAGTTATTGCTGGTCGAGGTGATGATACCTTTATGCCGATCGGAAATACTGTTATTAGGTGTAACGATAAAGAAGAAGTATTTAAATATTTAAGCGAAAAAAAATTAGATGTAGTATATAAAACAAATTAAAATTGGGTCTCTCAATTTTTTTTCAGTTCATAAGAAGTCTTTTTTTTTAATATTATAACATAGATTTATCGTTCAGAATCAACGCTGTAACCGGAGTTACAGCTCAGTTACAGCTCGGTTACAGCGTAAGTTACTGAAATATATC
>SKGN01000043.1 GCA_007117415.1 Bacilli bacterium
ATTTTGTTTTCAGTTAAAAGATTTTTAATAATAATGTCCTCATATAAAAGATATTCTCTTTTATTATCAAACGTTACATTGTATGTATCTTTACCAACTTTTTTAATCTTCGTTATTTCCATTTTTATCCCCTCGTAATAATTATATCACGAGTTTGAAAAAAAACATAAAAAATGGTTTTTATGTTCTTCTAGGAATAGCAAAATAATATGTTAAAAGACTACCAATAATCAAGCCTGATATAGCTGAAATAGCAATTGTAGGAACCATATTAGTGTCATCTACCATGTCATCATTAATATCATTACCTTCTCCTGGTGCTGGTGCGTTATCATCTCCAGTAGTATAATAACGATCATCTTCTGGTCCACCAGGAACATTGTAATCAGGCGTATCAATTGTTCCTTCATCCCCAGGAACTTGATTTATATTGGGATCTCGGTTAACGTTTGGATCTGGATTAACATTGGGATTAACATTTGGGTCTACATTATTATTTAAGTTATCTTCTGGTGTATCACGTTCAACAATTGGTATTACACTATAATCAGAATCATTTAACCCTGATACTATAACAGGACCTAATAATAAAAACATAAAACTATATACCCATATTAATTTTAAAATTTTATACATAATTTTCCCTCCTTCTTTAAATATTATTACCATTTATTTAGTTATTATAATAATAAAAACAAATTCCATATTCTAAAATATGGAATTTGTTAAGTAATTACCAATTTAATAAAATAATTAAAATTATTTTACATGAATTAAATTGTTAGAAACCTCTTCTAATGCTCTACCAATGTTTTTTGATGAACAATAATCCTTTTCCTTCATTTGATAAAAAGAAGTTTCATACATTTGTCTTGATCTTCTAGAAACTATATAAACTAATTTATATTTAGAATCAATTTTAGTTAATAATTTGTCTATACTAGGATAAATCATAGCGTCACACTCCCTATTATTAAGATACGCAATTTTTTAATATTATTCAAGCATTTAAACATAACTTGACACTATTTTATTAACTTTTTTATGTTTTTTAATATTATCACCATAGCCCATGTATCTTGTTTGCAATATTCAAGCAAGGCTTTATGCTTAATAGTTATTTCTTCTTGAGATAGTTTAGGAAATGTAGCGTAAGTAACTAAAGCATCCGTTCCATTTGTAACGTCTAAATTATTATAATTTAATTCCGGAGCAAAAATAGGTAATACTTTTTTTATTGAAAAAGAACCGTTTAAATCGCTATGATAATAATTAAATTCTTTTATTTCTTCTTCGCTATAACCCAATTCCTTATATAAACCAGCGTTATTTTTTATTATATATAAAAGATCATATGACATATCTCTCATTTTTAATAATTCTTTTTTATATTGAGGAAATATTTCAGCCAATTCTGATAATCTGCCCTTTTCAAACTGATGATTATACGCAATAATAGTACCTTTATTAATATCTATATATTCACATAATCTTTTAACAATCTCTTCTCTTAAATCATCATGATTAGAAGCTAAAAATTCATAATGATCGTTCTCTTTATCACATACACCATCATCCATTTCAATATGTAAAGAAAATTGAAATACTGATTGTGTATAGCATTTTTCGCCCTTATATCTTGGTAAAGGACAAGGAAAAGTTTCAAAATCAAGATGATATAGCGGGTATTTCAACTCGACTAAACTATCCTTTATTTTTTGTTTATTTAGATGAGGAACACCTTTAATTAAAACCTCTTTTTGAATTTGATTGTTTTTTCTGGTTAATAAATTATCGTCTATATCAATCATATTAACTTTACCCATATTAATTAATTCGAAATTAGTATATTTATTACCATCTTGATCTTTAAAACCTAAATGATTATCAACATAATTTAATACTGAATTATGCTTAGGTACAATATTATAAAAACATATATCTAAAAAAGCACACTTAGTATTCTTTTTATGTTCGCAATGAATTCCAAGATCACATTTACTAATATCCATTTTTATTAAATATTCATGTACTCTCTCTCTATCTAATTCAATATTGTCCATTAATTCTTTAGTTAATTTAGTTAAATCAAAAAATAAAATTATTTCATTACCATCTTCATCAGGCTCATATACAGGCTCAAGCTTTTCATTATAATTTCCACCAAAGACATAATTACTATTTAAAACAGCCAAATAATATTTAACCTTATCTATTTTATCTTTTTGATTGTTTTCTTTTAAATATCCTTCGATAATCATTCTTTGTACTAACAAATCATATACATATCTACCACAATCATGATATTTATCAGATAACTTCTTTTTATATTCATAATATTTAGCCATTGGCATTTCTTCTTCAATATTGACATTTTCTTCTTCTTTAAGGCAATAAATACCTTTATCATTTTTAGTAAAAATAGATTGTTTCTCTTTTTGAATAGTAGGGCCTAACTCTAAAAACTTTTTACTAGTCGTACCTTTAACCTCAATTATATCAAATCCATTTTTATTTTCGTTGTATATATCAACATAACAAAGATATTTAACACCATCCTTGTTAAAATCAAATGATTCTTGATTAGGCTCATTGATATTAGGAATAGGATTACCCCCCAATTGTTTTTTCACTTGCCTAATAGCTAGTTCTTCTATTTGATTATAATAGGGCATTAATGTCTCAAGTTGAATATCCTTGCCATCAATTAAGCTCTCTCCATTTTCATCAACCATTATTCCATAAAGTTCACTTAATACCTTTGCTTGTTCTTCCTTTTTATACATATCTAACGAAACATCAGCCTCTAGTTCATTTTGCTTAATTTCATCTAACGCGGCATATCTAGGACACCTAATATAATTAATAAATTTCGTTTTAGTTATAGCCATATTACCACCTCGTTTAAATAAAATAGGTTTATTTAACTTGATACCAATTATCTCCGAAATTAATTTCTACTTTTAATGGTACTTCTAATTTATAACAATTTTCCATAATTTCTTTTACTATTTTAGAAACTTGTTGTTTTTCCTTTTTTACAACATTAAATATTAATTCGTCATGAACTTGAATAATCATCTTACTTTCTAAATTTAACTCATTAAATTTAGAATGAATATCAATCATAGCCTTCTTTAAAATATCAGCACTACTACCTTGAATAGGCGTGTTTAAAGCCATTCTTTCACCTTGTTGTCTTATCATATAATTTTTATTTTTTAATTCATCAATTATTCTTTTACGGTTCATAACGGTTTTTACAAAACCATTTTTTTTGGATTCCTCAATCATATCATCCATATATTTTTTAACGCCAGGAAAAGTAGCTAAATATTTATCAATAAACATTTTAGCATCCCTAACATTAATAGCTAAGTCCTCTGACAACCCAAAGCTACTTATTCCGTATAATATCCCAAAATTAACCGCCTTAGCTTGTCTTCTCATTTCACTATTAACTTCATTCATAGAAACCTTAAAAATATCCATAGCCGTCTTAGTATGAATGTCTAATCCCTTTTTAAAAGCGTCAATCATATTGTCGACTTTTGACATATGAGCAAAAATTCTTAATTCGATTTGAGAATAATCACTTGACATCAATTGACAATCATTATCGGGTTGAAAAGCTTTCCTAACTAACCTCCCATATTCATATCTAATGGGAATATTTTGAAGATTAGGTTCCACGGAAGATAATCTTCCGGTTCTAGTTAAGGTTTGATTAAAGATCGTTCTAATTCTTCCATCAGGCATTACTGAATTAATAATACCTTCTATATAATTACTATATATCTTGGCTAACATGCGATATTCTAACACTTTATTTATAATTGGATGCTCCTCTTTTAATTTGTTTAAAATATCTTTGCTAGTTGAGAACCCTTTTTTAAGATTTCCTTTATACGGAATATTTAACTTATCAAACAATATTTCTCCTAATTGTTTGGGAGACATTATGTTAAATTCAACCCCCGCATAATTATGTATATCTTTTGTCAATAATTCCATTTTTATTTGAATGTCTTCTCCCATTTCCGTTAACACTTTTGTGTCAATAACAATTCCCCTATATTCCATATCCGCTAACACAAAAGAAAGTGGCATCTCAATATTATTAAATAAATCAAAGCATTCTTCTTTAATCATCTCTTCTTTAAACTTGTTTCTTGTTTCATAAATAAATTTAGCCTTTTTGACACATAAGTCAGCGATTAGTTTTTCATCAATCTCCTTAGCTTTAGATATTACTTCATAAAAAGAAATATCATAGCCATGTTGATTGGCTAAATACGCTATATCATCTTTTATATTATAATTTAATAAATAGGCCGCTAACATTGTATCAAACTTAATATTATCTATTTCAATATTCTGATGCTTAAGAGCTACTACTGTTTTCTTTAAATCATAAGTCCATTTAATATTATTCTTTAAAAAAGATGGACTTTCTTTTAATACCGCAAAAGGAATATATAACGCTTGCTTTTCATTATAAACACCCATTCCTAAAATTCTTCCATTATGATAATTAGTACCTAATATCTCTAAATATATTGCTACTGAATCTTCAATCTTTATTTCATTTATATTATCAATGATCTTAATTTCTTTAATACTGGACTTTGGTTTATTATTCATATTTTTTAAAAACGAATAAAATTCTAATTCTTCATATATCTTAATTAATTCTTCTTCATTATTTCCAACATATTTTATATCGTCAAAATTAATATCTAATGGTACTTCCTTATAAATAGTGGCTAATTGTTTGCTCATAAAAGCAATCTCTTTATCAGCTATTAATTTATCTTTTATCTTCCCGGTTATTTTTTCGATATTAACATATATACCTTCAATGCTTTTATACTCGTGTATTAGCTTAATAGCGGTTTTTTCACCTATCCCTTTAACACCCGGAATATTATCTGAAGAATCACCTTGTAATCCTTTTAAATCAATTATTTTATGAGGAGGGAACCCATATTCATTGATAAAGTTTTCCTTGTCCATCTTAACATAATCTTTAGTTTTTAATAACTTAACCTCTACTTTATCATTAATTAATTGTAACAAATCCTTATCACTACTAATTATTTTAGCCATATATTCTTGAGCGTTAGTAACCATATTAGATATTGTTCCAATAATGTCATCAGCTTCATAACCATCTATTTCATAATA
>SKGN01000052.1 GCA_007117415.1 Bacilli bacterium
GTTGGTAGACAAATATCACTACAAATATCATAACAACCTAAATGTTCTATTACATAATCAGCTCTAGTTGGACACGATAGCATCGTTTTTATCACATATTCTGTTTCCGTTTTAATAATTTCAATAAAAGATCCTGTCGGATTACAACTATTACCCTCACTATCAAAAATTGGTAAAACAAATTTTTGGTTTATCATTTCCTCTAAGGTCATCGATACTTTATCACCGACATTTTTAGGAAGCCTTTCAACCGTATAGTATGTTTTAGCCACGTTTTTCATTGTTTCAATATTGTCAACAAAAATTCTGTCATATACGGGTTTTAAATTAGGCATTGGAAAAAGCCACATAAGCAAAAATACAAATAAAATAACTAAAATTATCTTAATCATAAAATCTTTTAAATCTATACCATGTTCATTATTCATAATATCCCCCCTTGAATAAAGTTTTATCGCTATTATTTAAAATTGCGGTTAATGCGCCTTATACTATCATACATTTATATAAATTGCAACATTTTTTCTTTTCTTTTTGAATTTATTTATAAATATTTATGCGCCAAAGTTTTTTTTATGAGAAATCAGTTGTTTGAATAAACAATATTATAAACATCTTTATATTCTTCAACTAATAAAAATTCTAATTCTTTTTTTATTTCGGCAGGTATTTCATCTAAATCTCTTTCGTTTTCTTTTGGGATGATAATCTTTTTTACTTTGCTACGATGCGCTCCAATTGCTTTTTCCTTTAATCCTCCTATAGGCAATATTTGTCCCCTTAAAGTTATTTCGCCTGTCATACATACTTGATGAGAAACCGGTTGATTAGTAAGGACGCTTATTAAAGCGGTAGTTAAAGTAACTCCTGCACTAGGGCCGTCTTTAGGTACCGCCCCTTCTGGCAAATGAATATGAATATCATTTTCTTGTAACAATTTATAATCAATATTAAATTCCATATAATGAGTTTTTATATAACTTAACGATATATTGGCACTTTCCTTTATTACTTCACCTAAAGACCCTGTTAAAATTAAATTACCTTTTCCTTTATAAAACGTAACTTCAATAGGAAGAATATCACCACCATATTGAGTATAAGCTAAACCTTTAACAACCCCAATTTTATCTATATTATCCGTTTTATTATAGTGAAATCTTTTCTTTCCTAAATACTTTTCTAAATCTTTAATACCTACATTATATACTTTTTTGGACTTAGAATTAGATAAAATATTAGTTACTACCTTTCTACAGACAGTCGCTAAATTTCTTTCTAATTCCCTGACACCTGCTTCTTTAGTATAAAAATTAGTTATATTAAAAAGAGACTCATCTTTAATTTTAAGTTTTTTATTATCAAGTCCATGTTCTTTAAATTTTAATGGAATTAAATGTTTTTTTGCAATATAAAATTTTTCGAATTCTGTATAACCAGTTAATTCTATGATTTCTAACCTATCCTTTAACGCTTCAGGAATATTATGAATATAATTAGCCGTTAAGATAAATAAAACCTTTGACAAGTCATACTCTTCATCAATATAGTTATCACAAAAATGTTTATTTTGCTCAGGATCCAAAACCTCTAATAACGCACTAGCCGGATCGCCTTTATAATCCTTCGTCATTTTATCTATCTCATCAATTAAAAAGACTGGATTTGAACTCCCACCTTTTTTTATTCCAGAAATGATTCTTCCTGGACTAGAACCAATATAAGCTCGTCTATGACCAATAATTTCAGCTTCATCATTAACTCCGCCTACTGAAATTTTAACAAAATTTCGTCCGATACTTTCAGCGACACTCTTTGCAAGAGATGTTTTTCCTACTCCAGGAGGACCAACCAAACAAATGATTGGGGTTCTAGAATAATTAGTCATTTGATTAACTGCCAAAAATTCTATAATTCGCTCTTTAACTTTTTCTAAGCCATAATGAGATTTGTCAAGAATCTTTTTGGTTTTGCTTAAATCTTTATTATCTTTAGTAAACGTTTCCCAAGGAAGAGAAAGTAGCCAATCAATATAGATTCTTACCATACTAATTTCTGGAGAACTAGGAGAAAGCATTTCATACTTTTTTAATTCGTTGTTAAGTCTTAAACTTATTTTTTCATTTGCATTTAAGTCGTTGATTTGGGCTGTTATTTTTTCAATTTCATCTTCTTTTAAATTGAATTCACCTAATTCTTCTTTAATTACCCTCATTTTTTCTCTTAATATATATTCACGTTGAGATTGATCTAATTGTTTTTTTACTTCTCCATCTATTTTGTTTTCTATTTCAATTAATTCTTGCTCTGTTTTAATATCTTCTAAAATCATTAATATTCTCTTATAAGGATTAACCGTTCTTAAATATTCAAGTTTTCGTTCAAAAGAAACCGGCATATAAAACGCTATTAAGTCACTAACTTTGGAAATGCTATTAATATTGCTAACTTGAGATAAAATACTATTGCTCATATAAGGGACACTGTCAATATAATTTTCTAAATTTTTAATTACTTTTCTAATTAAAGTAACTTCATCCTTCGGCGTTATCGCAAATTGAGTAGTATCTCCTACTAAAGCCATTAAGGCTCCATTTTCGTCATAATCAAAATAATTATAAACATTTAAACGTTTTATTCCTTCAATTATTATTCTTGTAACACCATTATCAAGATCCATCTTTAACTTTATTCTCCCTATAATACCAATCTTAGGGAGTTCTTTTATATTAATCTCTTTTTCAAGAGGATTTTCAGGACTAATAATTAAAATTTGATTTTCATACTTCTCTTCAGCAATACTTATAATTTTTTTATCAATATCATTATTTATTTCTATTCTTATTTCAGAATGCGGAAGTAATACTGAACCCCTAAATAGGATAACGGGCAAATTAGTTTTCACCTATAATACACCTCCTCAAATTACTGTTATAATAAAATGTTTTGACATTTTTTGCTATTCGTTTAATGTTTAAACGCTTAATTTTTAATATAACTTATTATATATTGTTCTTTAACTTTGTCAAGGTAAAATATAAAACAAAAATACTTTTTAATATTTAAATTAAAAAGTATTCATCATTAAATTTAATTAATTATTATCTTTTAAAAATTCAATTGCTTTTCTCATTTTTAAATCATACTTAATTACTTCTTTACTACCAAACGCATTAACTAATTGTTCCTCGTTCATTTGGTATTTTTCAGTCATTTTCAATAACTCTTCATTTATGGTTGCTTCATCAATTTCTATTTTTTCTAATTCAGCTATTTTTTCTAACATTAAACGATATGTTATTACTTTAATTGCTTCATCTCTAAATTGTTCGTTAAACAACTCCTGATTAGTACCCGTTAATTGACAATATTGTTCTAGTGTAGCTCCTTGCATTTTTAAACGATCCTCAAATTGTTTAACCATCCTGTGGATTTCTTCTTCTATTAATTCTTCAGGGATATCTACTTCTATTTCCTTAGATATATTCAATAATATATTGTCTATATGAGAACTTTCAATAGCGCTCTCTTTGCTCTCAATTAATTGCTTTTTAACCGCTTCATTAAGCTCTTTTTCATTTGTTACATTTTCCATATCTAAATCTTTATAAAAATCATCATTTAGTTCTGGAATAGATTTAGTTTTAACTTCGTTAATGATCGTTTTAAATATTACTTTTTGTCCTTTTAAATCCTCACTAGGATAATCTTTAGGAAAAGTAACTTCTATTTCTTTTTCTTCCCCCGCTTTTAATCCTATCAATTGTTCCTCAAATCCAGGAATAAATGTTTTGCTACCAATTTCAAGTGGGTAGTTAGCACCTTTTCCTCCTTCAAAGGCTTTTCCATCTTTAAAACCTTCAAAATCTATAACGGCTGTATCTCCTTCTTCAATTGAACCATCTTTAATTATTATTTCAGAATACTGTTGCTGTATTTTTTTTATTTCTTCTTTTATTTCTTCAGCAGTTATTTCTGCTTTTGGTTTGTTTATTTTTAAACCTTTATATTTTTTTAATTTTATTTCTGGTTTAGTAATAACTGTAAATAAAAATTCCACTCCGTTTTCATCAATTGATTTAATATCAATTTTAGGTTGAACAATAGGAATTATATTGCTTTCTATTACAACCTCTTGATAAGCTTCAGGAATAACTATATCAACCGCTTCCATATATAATGATTCTTTACCAAACTTTTTCTCATATACATCTCTAGGGGCTTTCCCTTTTCTAAACCCATCTATTTTTACTTCTTTCACCTTTTTTTGGAAAGATTTATCTAGTGCTTCATTCCACTTTTGTCCTTCAACTTTAGTCCTCAATTCATGTTTGTTCTTCATTATAATCTCCTCCTTGTTAAACATTTCTATATTATACATTGTATTAATAAATAACGCAACTCTAAGACCAAATTAGACAATTTCAATTAATAGTTAGTATGTTTTTTTGAAATATAATCATTATATTAATAATATTTATAATTTGATTGTTAAATTTGACTTATAATTGAATAAGAGGTACTATGTATATAGTTATATGGAAAGGAGAAAAAATGAAATTAAAATATAATTTTATAATCTTTATTGCATTGATATTATTAACCACTGGCTGCTTAAATGACATTATTAATAATAATATCACGAAATTAAATTGTACCTTGGTTAATCAAGATGAAATAAACACCGAAGCCGATATAAGCGTTTCTTTTAAAGACGATAAACTTAATGACGCTAAAATGGAATATGTTATTGTTTTTTCTCAAGATGAATTGAATTATATAGATGCTGTCTATAATATGCTTGAACAAGATTATACAGAATATAATAGTTATAAAGGTATCAGTGCTACTCTAAAAAGAGAAGAAACAACAATTACAAGTACAATGCATTATAATTTTAACGAAATGGAAATAATTAACAACAAATTTGTTATTCCTGATTCAGACGATGAAATAGATAAAGATATAACATATGAAGGTATGAAAAAACTATTAGAAGATGATGGATTTCTATGTAATTAAAAAAATACCGCTCATGATATGAGTGGTATTTTTATA
>SKGN01000054.1 GCA_007117415.1 Bacilli bacterium
AAATCAATTTTTTTTTATTTTATATAATAATGAGTGATTTACCTATATGGAATATTCATACTAATAATATTAAATCTATCTCTAATAAAAATAGAATTAATAAAACTTTTTTTAAAAAAACTTTCTTTAGAAAAATTGATTATACAAAGAATAACACTCACCACAAACTGGAACGTATTTATCTTCCCCACCAACATCTACCTGTTTTTCATCTTTAATCTTTTTTAATGAAAAACTTGCTTCTTTTTTACAATTTGAACATATCGCTTTTAGATGAATTATATCATCACATCTGCTTATTAATTTATTTATCTCTCCAAATGACTCACGTTTAAAATCTCCATTTAAACCTGATACATAAATCCTTCCTTCAAACTCATCCATACTTCTTATCCAATCATTTAATCCTACAAAAAATTGTCCTTCATCAATTAATATTGTTTTATATTTTTTAATATCTTCTAATTTCAGGTCCATTATATTTTTTATAATTTTTGTTGGTATTTTTTTATGGTCATGGGACTCAATAAATACTTCATCATATCTTGTATCTACACTTGGTTTCAGTGTTAATACACCTTCACATTCTTTATATTTATTGATTAAATATGTTGTTTTCCCTGCAAACATTGGACCTAATATCATTGTAAGAAACATTATTATTAAATACATTATTTTTTTAAAGTTTTATATTTCAATTTTTTATATAAAAGCTGTTTTATATTATCTATAATCTACTAATGAAAGTATTATCCTGGGATGTAGGTATTAAAAACCTAGCTTTTTGTTTATTTGAAATTATTGATGATAAATATAATATTATTGATTGGAATATTATTAATCTTTCTGAGGATGAAAAACATATCTGTTCTATATGTAATAAAAATGCTACGTTTCAAACTTTTCATACTCAAGAAAAAACTATTAAAAAATATTGTGGAATACATATTAAAAAACATATTAACCCTCCTATTCCTGATATTGAACATTTTTATACATATAATAAATCTGATATTAAATGTATATTTTGTAAAACTAAATCTTCTTTCCATTTTCAAAATAATCATCTTTGTAAAACACACTCTAAAAAATTCTATAAAGATTACTCTTCACTTTTACAAACTAACAAAATTAAAAAAAATAAAATTACTAAAGATATTGATATTATTAGTTCTACACTTATTGATGAACTTGATTATAGACCCTCTCTTTTTCAAGCTAATATTGTTCTTATTGAAAACCAACCCGCTCTTAAAAACCCTACCATGAAAGCTATCTCTTCTACAATTAGAGACTACTATCTTATTAGAGGTATTAAAGATAAATCATTTAACTCTCAAATTAATAAAGTTAGATTTATGTCTCCTTCTAATAAAATTAAACTATCTGATAAATGTGATATTGTTTATGAAGCTGATAAAAAAAATAAATATAAATTAACTAAATCCCTCGCTGTTGAATATGTTAAAAAAATTCTAGATAAACAACAATTAACTCAATGGAATAACCACTTCCTTTCTTTTAAAAAGAAAGATGACCTCGCTGATGCCTTATTACAAGGCGCTTATTATATACTCAAAATAAAAAATTGAAATTTATAACTATAAAAATATATTTTCTAAATATTAATATGAATATTATTACTGTTAATTATTATCCTTATAAATTACCTAATATAGGTGATATTTTACATATTATAATGAAAGAACCTAAAGATAAAGATATCATTGAATGTTATATTATTGACTTTCCTCATATTAATGCTATTATGAATATTAGTGATATTACTACTAAAAAAAGAATTAAAAATATTAGATCATATATCTCTTCAAAACCTACACCTGCTGAAGTATTATCTATTGATAGTGATACTAATATTGTTATGTTAGGTAAGAGATATCTTAAAGATGATGACTTTAAAAAAGCTGAAATTGATTTCAATAATAAACAATTTCTTATTAAAATGATTAAAAAAATTAATCTTATTAACAATATTAATAACATCAACTATCTTGTTCCTAAAATTATACACCCTTTCTTACAATTACTTAATGATGTTGATATATATTATGACCATCTTCTTGATAACCATACAAATATTGATTTTACTATTTTTGGTGAATTTCATAAAGATGTTGAAACTTATCTTATTAATAAATTTAAAGATAAACAACTTAAAAATATTAAAACTTCATTCATATTATATCATAAAAATAACTTTCAAATACTTGTTGATTTCCTTCTTTCTATTCAACATACACTTCAACAAAATAATATTACCCTCACTTTTATCACCTCAGGTAATTATCTACTTTCCAGTTTTGGTGTTGTTGATGAAGAAACTTATAAACATAATCTTATTATTCATCTTATTAAAGATTCTATTGATAAAGATTTCCATTTTGAATTAAATTAAACTTCTTTTATATATTTAATTTAATTCACCTTTATTAAACTTGATAAATCCATTTTTGAGGACTTTACAGGCTTATTCCTTTTTAACTTTAATTCCTCACTTAAAAAACTACTACTTAAATTATGTTCTAACGGCTTCATTCTATGTTCTATTAAAATCTCTGTTGATGTTAAAGGCGGTATTAATTTTATAAAACTATCATCACTCTTATCCAAATACTCATCATAAATCTCCCTCTCCATCTCACCACCAAATTCCTTTAATACCTCCTTCGGCGGAGCTGGACTTATCTTATCCAAATCACTCCTTATACTATCCTTTAACATATATATTAATGAATACCTTGTCCATACATTCTCATCACCTAACTCAAAATTATATGATACCATACAACTTAATGAACAAAATACTCCCCTTCCACTAAAACTATCCTTATATCTCTTCTCTGGTAATACTAACTTATTATCACATCCACCATTACACCACCAACACTTTAATTTTCCCTTCTTCGGCTTATTCTTTAACAAATTTACCTTATTGTTTTTTGTATATAAATACAACTTCTCCTTTAATATCTCATTCTCCTTCCTTAAACTATCTAACTCCTCATTATCAGTCGTATTCTCATCTTGATGAATCTTTATTGGTAGTTTTACTATTAAAGATTTATCCTCCACCTTCTCCTTGTCTTCATTCTTTATTCTCTTTCTACCAGGCATTACTATCATTATTCGTATTTTTACCTTTATATCATTTTATGTATCTATCTTTATTACAGACTTGGGTTTTCTTCCAAACTTTTCTGGTAAATTTATATCGGATGAATCTAAAGTTGTTTCTGATATTATTCTACTCTGAGTATTTAATTTCATCTTATCTAATATTGATGATGCCTGGGGATTTATTGTTATTCTTGGTGTTAAACCTTGTGGTACTGGTGGGGGTAATGAAGTTCCTGCTGGTTGAAAATTTGTATTTCTCTCTCTTTGTTTATCTTGTTCTCTTAATTGTTGTAATCTTATTTCTTCTTGACTTTGAAATCTTGATTGTGGTTTTGTTTGATTAAATAATCCCTGAGTAAAATTGGATGTTATATTAGGTTTTTTTTTTGATCCTACAGAAGATTGAGCCATATTATATGTAAACGCGGACATACCTAACATAAATATTATTCTCACTTCCGGTGGTATATTCTTTGTCGCTGAACCATACTTCTCATATAACTCATCTAATACCTCATCATAAGACTCTATCTCACATTGTGTATGCTCTGCCCAACCCTCTAAATGAAAACCTATTGGATCATATTTCTCATTTCCAAACTCTATTAATGATACTCCTGTTAATAACATATTTCTATATAATTTTAATCCATTCGTTTTATCCATATGTTTCTTTATTAACTCATACTCCTCCTCCATCTCATCAACACTTGAACTTAAATCATATCTCTTTGTTAATTCAAAACCCTTCGCCTTCAAATCACTTAACTTTTTTAATAAATCTATCTTCTTCATTTTTAACTCCTTCTCACTTAAAAATGATGACACTTTCGGTTGATAATTATTTTTTATTGATTCTACACTTTTACTAGATCTATTTGACCTATTTGATCTATTTGATACAGAACTTCTTGAACTTGAACTTGAATTTGATCTTGAACGAGATTTTGAACTCTTTCTACTTGAACTATCTGATAAATCTACTTTTGAAGTTGAAGATTCAGGTATTGTACCTAAATTATTTATTTGATATTGAGCTTCCCCTACTAACTTATCCTGATTCGCTAACAAATTTAAATATAAATCTGTTGACTCTGTAGGTTTTAAAGTTGTATCATTTGTTTCAGACATATAAATTACTTTAGATTCAAAGTTTTAAATAACGCATTTTATATTTTATTTAATCTAAACTATATTATAAATGCATTTCGCTGAGTTAAAAGACGCTTGGGGAGATAATCATATCTCACAACATTTTTATCCTGATAAAAATATTATTGAAAACTTCTCACCTTTGAAACCACAAGATATTCCTGATAATAATAATAATAATAATAATAACAATACACTCACAGACCATCAATGTAATATACTTATTGATAAAATTCTTAACTGCCCTAATTGTAGAAAAAAAATTACTAAACTATTAATACCTAGAATTATACCTAAAATTAATGATATTATTGATTTATACAGAGAACATATCATTCTCGCTTTTATTACTATATTTATTCTACTCACTATTAAACTATTAGTTAATATTTAAACTTTTATTTTTTAAATATTAATTATTCTGGTATCCAATCTATTATCACTATATTTTCCTCCCATAATGTCCTAAAACCATTCTTCTTTAACTTTTTATCTACATAATCTACACACTCAATATATCTATAATTCGGTTGTGTTATTATCACCTCTGGTATATTAAAACTACATCTATAATGATTTAAATTACTCGCTAACTGTATCTTCTTCTCCAAATTTTGATATACTATCTCATA